>NZ_BAAAQX010000022.1:0-207151 GCF_039531895.1 Nonomuraea monospora | reverse complement strand
TCGGCAACCTGTACCTGACGGAGAAGCGCGGCGGCGGCGAGTTCGACGAGGAGGACGAGGCCGTCGTGATCGCGCTGGCCACCGCCGCCGGCGTCGCCGTGGAGAACGCCCGCCTCTACGAGGAGTCACGTGGCCGCGAGACGTGGTTGCAGGCCTCGTCCGAGGTGACCACGAGCCTGCTGTCCGGCGCGGACCCGCGCGAGGTGCTGTCGGTGGTGGCCGCCCGCGCCCGAGAGATGAGCGACGCCGACCTGGTCCAGGTGCTGCTGCCCGACGCGAGCGGGCAGGCGCTGGTCGTGGAGGTGGCCGAGGGTGAGGACGCGGAGGGCATGCTGGGCACCACGATCGACCTGACGACCACCCTCGCCGGCGAGGTCTTCACCCACGCGGAGTCGCGGTCCAACCCCGACATGAAGAGCGCCCCCTACCCCGGCTCGCCCCTGCGGCGCCTCGGCTACGGCCCGGGGCTGTTCGTCCCGCTGGGCACCGCCCCGGCCGTGCGCGGGGTGCTGGCGCTGGCCAAACGCAGCGGACGGCTGCCGTTCAGCAGCGCGAACCAGCACATGCTGCAGGCGTTCGCCGGTCAGGCGGCCATCGCGCTGGAGCTGGCCGAGGCCCGGCGCGACGCCGAACGCCTCGGCCTGCTGGAGGACCGCGACCGCATCGCCAAGGACCTGCACGACGTCGTCATCCAGCGGCTGTTCGCGACCGCGATGACGCTGATGAGCACGGTGCGGCTGGTCGATCACCCGGAGGCGTCGAAGCGGCTGCAGCACGCGATCGACGAGCTGGACGGGACGATCCGGCAGATCCGCTCGTCGATCTTCGCGTTGCAGGGGCCGGTGGGCGAGGTCGCGCCGGGGCTGCGGGGCCAGATCGTCGAGCTGGTGGAGGGCGCGGGCAGCCACCTGGGGTTCATGCCGGGGCTGCGGATGGAGGGCCAGATCGACACGCTGGTGACCGAGCCCGCCGCCGAGCAGCTCGTGGCGGTGTTGCGGGAGGCGCTGTCCAACGTGGTCCGCCACTCCCACGCGACGCGCGCGGAGGTGTCCGTCGAGGTGGCGGGCGGCGGGCTCACCCTGGTCGTCTCGGACGACGGCGTCGGCGTGGGAGAGGCAGGCCGCCGCAGCGGCCTGCGCAACATCGAGGAGCGGGCGGGACGGTTGGGCGGCACCACGGAGGTGGAGTCGCCCGAGGAGGGCGGGACGCGGCTGCGCTGGCAGATCCCCGTGTGAGTTTTTTCAGACGGTCCCGTGCAGCCGGCGCGCCTCCTGAAGCACCAGGCTGGACCCCTTGCGCCCGGCCAGCTCCGCCAGCCCGGGAACCTCCCCCCGCGCCCCCGCCAGGATCGCGGCCCGCACCGCGACGGTCAGGAACTCGCCCAGCCCGCCGCGCGGCCTCTCGCCGGCCTTCGGCAGGAGCGGCGGCAAAGCCGTCGTGAACGCCTGCCACACCTCGGCGTGTGCCCCGTCGTCGACCAGGTCGGCGAGGGAGGCGGTGATGCGCTTGAGCGACAGGTCGCCGTCCTGGATCAGCTTCGCGATCGCCCAGCCGAAGTCGCCGGCCGGGAACTGCCCGCGCACCGCCAGCACGGCCAGCGCCTGCGCGGCGGCGGCGCGCTGGGCGGGACGGGGGTGGCCCAGGAAGGCGGTGATGGCGAGCGCGGTCGCCCGGCCCGCCGGGCCGTCGCCGTGCGCCAGGGTCACGACGGCCTCCGCGCGGGCGTCGCTGCGCTCGCTGAGCCACGACAGGCACTTCACGAGATACTTGGCCACGACGTTGCGATGGGACGGCATGATCGTCGGCCACCACACGATCTCCTCCGGGTAGGAGCAGCGCGCGCTGTCGAACCGTACCGAGCCCAGCTCGCTCAGCCAGCCGGGCAGGCCCGGCTCGTTGCGCACGGCCGGGTCGGGCGGGCCTGGTTCGTTCCGCACCGCCGGGTCGGGCAGGCCTGACTCCTTTCGCACCGCTGGGCCGGGCAGGTTGCCGTCGCGCAGCCAGCGGGCCAGCCGCCGCCCGGCCTCGGTCGGCAGCTTCTCCGCCCGTACGACCAGAGCCTCGTCCACCTCGCGCGGCAGCCGGAGCAGCGCCTGCCAGAAGTCGGCGTCGAGCGGCTCGGCGTCGCCCAGGCGTTCCATGCGGTCGAGCAGGGTCGCGGGATCGACGTGCCCGGTGGCGGCGGTCGGGGTGGCCAGCAGCACGGGGATCGTCTCCTCCCGCTCGAACAGGTGGATGATCTCCCGCAGGCGACGCAGGACGATCTCCTGGGGCAGCACCTCGCGCTGCTGGTAGGCCTCCTGACGTTCGGCCATCGCCGAGGTCAGGCGGCGGCTGTAATCCGGGTAGACCAGCGCCAGGACGCAGCGCTGCAGCAGGTCGCGGGTGGTGCGGTCGTTGCTCGGATAGGCGTGGCCCATGGGGTTGTCGGGGTGACCGTAGTATCCGTGCCAGCGGGGCGCCAGCAGCGTCACGACGGCCTCCCGGTCGCGGTGGCTCAGCTCCACCAGACCGGCCATGATCCGCTCGTACTGGTGAGGCTCCTCCGGCCAGCGCAACTCGAGCATCTCGGCGGCCAGCTCCGCCGCCGACGCCAGAGGCGGGGCGAGCCGGGGCAGCGGGGGCGCGGTGAGCGTCCCGACGGACGGCGGCTTCGGCGGCGCCACGTCCGCCAGCGGGCCGTAGGCGGTGGCCAGGCGTTCGCGGGCCTCCTCAGGCAGGCGGGCGGCCGCCTCGCGGACGGCGTCCCTGGCGGTCTCGTCCGCGTGCGGGGCCAGCTTGACCGCTAGCCGCACCGCGCGGTCGCGCAGCGTTGGCAGGTCCGCTTCGAGCACCTGCGCCAGCGCCGCCACCGCCGTTCCGCCTCTGGACGGGGGCGCCGCCCCGAGCCACCGCACGGCCGCCGTGACGTACTTCTTCTCCGGCCGGAACACCAGCGCGCCGATCGCCTCCGCGAACAGCTCGTCGTCCAGCGCCCCGGCGGCCTCGGCGCGGCGCAGCTCGTCCAGGGCGAGCTGCACGAACGGCGAGGCTCCTGACGGGAGCAGGCGCACGAAGTCGAGCACCGGGATCTCCGCCACCGAAGTCTCCAGGAGCCGCCACAACGTGACGAACGGCGCGGTCCCGGCCGCCTCGCCACCGGCCATGAACCGGCTCGCGCAACCGGCGACCAGCGCCTCACGCGACACCCGCCCCGCCGCGGCCAGCGCCACCAGTTCGCCGATGATGCTCAGGCACGTCCCGGCCGCCAAGCCACCGCCTGTCCGGTCGCGCGCCGAGTCGTCCGCTAGGTCGCCCAGTCGGTCGCGCGCCGTGCCGTCCGGGCGGTCGCCCGTCCGGTCGCGCGCCGTGCCGCTCAGCCAGCCGTCGTCCGGCCGGTTGATTGCCGTGCCGACCGGCCAGCCGTCGTCCGGCCGGTCGTTTGCCGTGCCGCCCGGCCGGTCATGCGCCGAGCCGTCCGGTCGGCCGCTCAGCCGGGTCGCCTCCAGTTGCTGCCGTCGGCTCCCCTCCTCGTCGGCGATCAGCGCCTCGGCCACGCCCTGGGCCGTGAACAGCCGGGGCAGCAGCCGATCGAGCAGCGGATCGTCACCGAGAACGGGCCGACCCCCGTTCTGCCGGTGCCGCGCCGCCACCCGCCACGCCCAGCAGGCCACGAACCCGTCGCTCTCCGGCGGCTCGATCCCGGTCTCGACCACCAGGGCGGCGGCCAGCTCCCACCCGGGCGCATCTTGCAACCGCATCCACTCCGGGCCCGCCGGTGGCCGCACCCGCCGCACCAGCCGCGCGGCCAGGTCGCGCCGCCACGCCTCCGGACGGTGCCGCAGCACCGACATGACCAGCGCGGCATCGGCCGCCGGGTCGCGCACCTCGCGCAGCTCGCGCCTGCTCAACCAGGCGGCCACCTGCGCCGCCCCGCTCATGCACGCGGCTCCGGCGAGCCGGTAGCCGGTGGCCCGCTCGCCGAGCCGTTCCCTGATCTGCCAGCGGGAGGTGCCGTCCAGCCGGGAGGTCAGGTGGCCGGGCACCTGTGCGGCCACGGCCCGCCGGTCGGCGTCGCTCAGGCCGGTCAGGTACTCGGCCAGGTCTGCCTCGTTCCGGGAGCTGATGCGGCGGCGTACCTCGTCCCACGGGTTCACGCGACCGCCACCTCGCTGTCGGAGCAGGTGGGGAGGGGGTGCGCGGGTAAAGAAACGATCATGGGCGGCAGCCTACTGGCGAGCACCGACGTTTATGCGAGTGTTTGCCGGTGCGGGGCAAACACTCCTTGGCGGGCTCTTCGTGCCGCCGTGACTCCCCGCCCCAGTCATTGCGGCGATCCTAAAGACGTCCGGCATATCCGAACATCGGGGGATATCTGATGGTCACGCTCGCCGCCCTGCTCCTGGCAAGCACACTCGCCGCGACGAACTCCGCACCCTCTCCGGCCGCCGCCGCGCGGCAATTCTCCTGCGGAACCTCCTCCGGCGGCCTGGACATCGTCGCCACCAGCACCAAGGACCAGGCCGCCGCCTGCTCCACCGCCGCGCAGGTGGCCCACGGCTGGCACCAGCAGGTCGGCCCGTCCGACGGTCAGGTGCCCTTCACCGTCGCAGCGGGCGGGTCCGCCTGGGACTGCCAGGAGACCGTCGTGGACTTCGGCGAGGTCAACGGGCACGGGCAGTGCGTCAAGTCAGGGGATCCGAAGGAGACGATGAAGCTCTTCTCGTGAGCTTCGTAAGTCATGCGGTGCCGCTTTCCGCGCCGCCGCCCGTCTCGCGCAGGTCAGCGAGGCTCAGGCCGAGCGTCTCCAGCAGGTCGGTCAGCTCGTGCAACTGGTAGTAGCCCGGCAACCTGCCCACGGCCGCCCCGCGCCGGGTCACCAGGTACCACACCTCGCCCGGCCGCACGTCAGGAGCGATCATGCGGACGAAGATCCAGTGCGGGTTGCCAGGAACGACGTCCACCGGCTGGATGCGCAGGCCGCCCGGAGCCTCGAAGTAGCGCGACACGGGTCATTCCGGTGGCGAGAAGCGCGGCTGACCGGCCAGCTTGATCTCGCGCAGGTCGTCGTCGGCCTGCTCGGTCGCGGTGTGGAGCTTGCGGACGGCCACGCGCAGCTCGTCGAGCGTCAGGCCGTCGTCGAGGGCGCCGAAGGCCTCCCTGACGGGCGTCAGCGCTGCCTCTATCGCCTCGTGCTGCTCATCCATGAGCCGACGTTACGTCACGACGCCCTGTTCGTCACCTGACGCACCGGGCTCGGCGACGCTGATCGACCAGCCGTGCGGGGCGACGGCGCCGCGCAGCTCGCGTGAGGCGGCGTCGCAGTCCAGCACCACGGCGGCGGGATCGGTGGGCAGCTCGACGTCGTCGAGGTTGAGTGCGAGGTCGAGCGCGGCACCGTCCGCTTCGAGCGTGATGACGTACTGCCGGTTGCGCAACACCCGGGCGCGGCTGCGGGCGCGGTGCAGCCACGGGTGGCGGCGGCGCAACCCGAGAAGCCGCCGGTACAGGTCAAAGACCTCCGCGCCGGACGGCGGGTGTGGCGTGCCGGAGGGCGAAGGCGGCAGACCGGAGGGCGGGTGAGGGGTGCTGGAGGGCGAGGGCGGCGGGTCGGTGGGTGGGTGTGGGGGGAACTCGGGCCGGATGGCGTCGTCGCCGCCCAGCCGTTCCTCCTTGACGGCGCGGAAGCCGAACTCGTCGCCCGCGTAGACGGTGGGCGTGCCGCCGAGCACCGCGAGGAGGGCGACGGCGTGCGGCAGGTGGCGAGGGTCGGTGATGCGGCTGGCGATGCGGGTCACGTCGTGGTTGCCGACGAAGGTGGCGGGCGCGAAGGTGGCGAGCATGGCGTTGTGCCGCTGCAGCGCCCAGTCCAGCTCGAAGAAGTTCCCGTCCTCGATGCTCGACCAGACGGCCTTCCACAGCTCGTACTGGGTGACGGTGTCGGCGGTGCTCTCCGCGACGAACGCGGCGTAGTCGCCGTGGATGACCTCGGCCTCGAACCAGGCGTCCGGATGGCTGCGCCGCACCTGCGTCAGGACGTCCGCCCAGAATGCGGTGGGAACGCTGTAGGCGGCGTCGAGACGCCACGCGTCGGCGCCCCGGTCGAGCCAGTGCCGCATGACCTTGACCACGTAGGCCCGCACGGCCGGCTCGTCGTGGTCGAGCGTGACGAGCTGGTCGTGCCCCTCGAACGTGCCGAGCGCGACCTGCCCCCGCCCGTCCGAGACCTGGCGGAACCAGCGTGCCCCGTCGCCGCCGGGGCCCTGCCGCAGCGCGTCCTGGACGAGGGGGTGGTGGCGGCTGAGGTGGTTGAAGACGCCGTCGAGCTGGAGCCGCAGGCCCCGTTCCTTGGCCGCGTCGGCGAGCCGGTCGAAGTCGGAGTCGTCGCCGAGGCGCGGGTCGATGGCGAAGTGGTCGAGGGTGTCGTACCCGTGGCTGCTGGAGGCGAAGATCGGGCCGAGCGCGACGCCCGAGGCGCCGAGTGTCACGGCGTGGTCCAGCCAGTCGATCACCCGCAGCAGGCGGTGCTCGCCGGGGCGGGCGGGGCCTGCTGGCGGTTCGGGGAAGGCGCCGACGAAGCCCAGCGGGTAGATCCGCCACCAGATCATGTGCCCGGCCCAGCGCGGCTCAGGCCTTTCCGGCCGCTCCGATCCGGGCCGGTGCGGCTCAGGCGTCACCGGCTGCTCCGATCCGGTCGAGGAGAGGGGCGGTGTCGGAGAGGAGGCGCAGCTCGTCCGGGCTGAAGTCGTGGAGGGCGGCGGTCAGCCAGCGGTCGCGCAGCGCCATGTCGTGCTCGAACGCGGCCCGCCCCGCAGGGGTGAGCCGCAACCGGCTGCGGCGGCCGTCGCCGGGGTCGGCGATCCGCTCGATCAGGCCGTCCCTGGCTAGTTCGGCGAAGACGCGGGTAAGGGACTGCGGGTGCTGGCGGGCGTCCCGGCTGATCCTGGACGGGGAGCTGTCGCCTTCGCGGGCGAGGTGGCTGAGCACCGCGATCTTGTTGTTGCTGAGCGCCGACCGGTCGCGGTCCACGCGCAGGCGGCGGGCGAGCCGCAGCACGGCGGCGCGCAGCCGCGGCGCGACCGCCTCCGCAGTCGGTCCCTGATCCATATTTACTACGCTATCACTTACTAAATGGACGAAATCCAGGTGCGGCGGGTCCAGGCCCCGGGGGACGATGGCACCCCCTGGGGGAGGAGCGTGCCATGAGCGCCAACGGATCCGCGGAGGTCCGGGTGAGCACGGGAAGGCTGCGCGGCCGGACGGAGGACGGCGTGGCGGTCTTCCGCGGCGTGCCGTTCGCCCGCCCGCCGGTGGGCGCGCTGCGGCTGGCCGCGCCGGCGCCGGCCGAGCCGTGGGACGGGGTGCGCGAGGCCGCCGCGTTCGGCCCGCCGCCGCCGCAGTCCAGGCTGCTGGGCGCCGCCGCCCCGGACGACGACGACGGCGACTGGCTGACCGTCAACGTGTGGTCCGCAGACCCGGGCGCGGCGCGGCTCCCGGTGATGGTGTGGATCCAGGGCGGCGGCTACATGTACGGACGCTCCGGCGACCCGCTCTTCGACGGCCGCGTCCTCGCCCACGACGGCGTCGTCGTCGTCACCTTCAACTACCGCGTCTCCGCCGAGGGCTTCGGGCACTTCCACGGAGCGCCGCCCAACCGCGGGTTGCTGGACCAGGTGGCCGCCCTGCGCTGGGTGCGCGACAACATCGCGGCCTTCGGCGGCGACCCGGACCGGGTCACCGTCTTCGGCGAGTCCGCGGGCGCGGGCAGCATCGCGGCGCTGATGGCGATGCCGGCGGCGGCGGGCCTGTTCCGCGGGGCGATCGCGCAGAGCGTCCCGGCACTGTTCTTCTCCGCCGGCCTCGCCGCCGAGATAGGCGCCGCCGTGGCCGCCGAGCTGGGCCTGCCCCCGGTCGCGGGCGACCTGGCGGGGCTGTCGCCCGAGCTGCTGCTCGACGCCGGGGACACGGTGGCGGACAAGATGGGCGGACGTCCTGAGTGGGGACGGGCCGCGTACGTGCAGACGCCGTTCGCGCCGGTCGTGGACGGCGAGGTGCTCCCCGAGACCCCGTGGCAGGCGCTGTCCGGCGGGGCCGCGCGGGACGTGGACCTGGTCGTGGGGCACACCCGCGACGAGTACCGGCTGTTCATGGCCATCAAGGGCGAGCTGGGCCAGGTCACCGCCGAGCAGGCGGCCACCGCGCTGCGCGAGCTGGCCCCCGACCCGGACGCCTACCGGGCCGCCCACCCCGGGGTGGGGGAGGAGGGGCTGTACGAGCTGGTCCACTCCGACTGGATGTTCCGGATGCCGTCGGTGCGGCTGGCCGAGGCGCACGGCAGGGCGTACCTGTACGAGCTGACCTGGCCCGCGCCCGGCATGGGCGGCGAGCTGCTCGGCGCCTGCCACGGGCTGGGGCTGCCGCTGACGTTCGGCAACCTGACCGCCGGGGCGGCAGGGCTGCTCATCGGGCAGGAGCCGCCGCCGGCCGCCGCCGAGCTGTCGGCCCGGGTGCGCGCGGCGTGGACCGCGTTCGCCGCGATCGGCGATCCGGGCTGGCCGGTGTACGAGCCGGAGCACGGGCTGACCTGGGTCATCGGAGACGAGCCCGCCACGGCGGCGTACCCGGAGGAGGGCTCCCGCCGGTTGTGGGCCGGGCACGCCTTCGAGCCGCTCAGGGGTTCCCGTTCTCCAGGATGAGCGGTTCGAGCCACCGCGACATGTCGCTCACGACCGCGGTGATCTCGTCGCGGGCGTAGTGGTCGGCGTCCCAGGCGGCGTACAAAGTGATGGTGAGCGGCGCCCCGCCGGCGGCGACCGCGCGGGCGCGCAGCCCGAACTGCGGGGTGTCCAGGACGACGCACGCGCCGCGCCCGGCCGCCGCGAGCGCCTGCGCCATCGCCTCGGAACGGGTTTCGCCGGCGAGGTCGATGTGCAGGCCGTGCTCGTGCAGCGCGGCGTCCACGGCCCGGCGGACCGCGCTGCGCCGCCCGCTGAGTATCAGCGGATGGGCGGCCAGCTCACACAGGTCGAGGTCGCCGCTCCCGGCGGAGAGCGGGTGCGCGGGCGGGGTCTGGGCGGTGATGCGGCGCCGGCCCAGCCGTAGCGCCGCGAGCCCGGCCGGGGGAGGGCTGGTGCCGATGGCGAGGTCGGCGGCGCCCGCCTCCAGACGCGGGTAGACCTCGTCCGGCTCGGCCGCGTAGGCGTCGGCGAACGGCGCCGACCGCTCCGCCAGGTACGGCGCGACCAGATGGGTGATCGTCGAGGCGGGGCAGACGACCCGCAGGTCCAGCGGCGCGCAGTTGCCGTACGCCTGCAACAGCTCGGTGCCGCGGGCGGCGCGCAGCACCAGGTCGCGGGCCACGGGCAGGAAACGCCGCCCTGCCGCGGTGAGGTGGACGCCCCTGCGGGTGCGGTGCAGCAGCTCCACGCCCAGCTCCCGCTCCAGGTCGCGCAACTGCCTTGAGACGGACGGCTGCGCGACGCGCACTTCCGCCGCCGCGGCGGTCATCGACCCGCTGTCCACGACCGCCAGGAAGTAGCGCAGGACTCGCAGCTCCATCATGCCTCCCGAGCATGACCATCAGGCTTAACAAGTACTGGACTGTATCGCGGCAGGTCGCGGAGACTTAACCATCCCCCCACGGCCCCCTTTCCCCGAAGGAATCGCGCATGTCCGACGCCGCACCCGTCTCGCGTCAGAGCCAGAGCAGACGGGCCACCATCGCCTCGTTCATCGGCACGGCGGTCGAGTGGTACGACTTTTACATCTACGGCACGGCCTCCGCGCTGGTCTTCGGCACCCTGTTCTTCCCCGAGTCCGACAGCGGCGCCGGAACGCTCGCGGCGTTCGCCACGTTCTGGGTCGGCTTCCTGGCGCGTCCGCTCGGCGGCATCGTCTTCGGGCATCTCGGTGACCGCGTCGGGCGCAAGAACGTCCTGGTCGTCACGTTGATCCTGATGGGCTCGGCCACCACGCTGATCGGCGTGCTGCCGACGTACGAGTCGATCGGCTACGCGGCGCCGCTGCTGCTCGTCCTGCTCCGCGCGGTGCAGGGCCTCGCCGTGGGCGGAGAGTGGGGCGGCGCGGTCCTGATGGCCACGGAGAACGCGGAGGAGAAGCGGCGCGGCCTCGCGGGCATGTGGGTCCAGCAGGGCTCGCCCGCCGGATCCATCCTGGCCTCCCTGGTGTTCCTGGCCGTCGGGCGGCTGCCCGACAGCGCGTTCATGGAGTGGGGCTGGCGCGTGCCGTTCCTGCTGTCGGTGGTGCTGGTCGTGATCGGGCTGGTGATCCGGCTCAAGGTGCACGAGTCCGCCGAGTTCCGCCGGGCGCGCGAGACGGCCCCGGCCGTCAAGGTGCCGCTCGTGGAGCTGTTCCGCACGTCATGGCCGCTGGTGGCGCTGGGCGTCGGGGCGAGCGCGATGGGCATCTCCGCGGCCTACTTCACCAACACCTTCGTCCTGTCCTGGGCGACCACCGACCTGGACGTCCCCCGCCAGACGATGCTGGACATCCTGCTGATCGTCGCCGTCCTGCAGTTCCTGTGGCAGCCGCTGGCCGCGCTGCTCGCGGGCAGGACCGGCACCGTGCGGCTGATGGCCGCCGCGCTCGGCGCCAACATCGTCGTCGCCGTCCCGATGTTCCTGCTCATCACCACCAGGGACAGCACGCTCATCGGGATCGGCCTCGCGCTCGGCGTGGTCACCGGCGCCACCTACTACGCGCTGCTGGCCGGCTTCCTGGCGCAGGCCTTTCCCGTACGCGTGCGCTACACCGGCATCTCCGTCGCCTACCAGCTCTGCAGCACGATCATCGGCGGCTCGACGCCGCTGGTGGCGCAGTGGCTGCTGATCCAGGGCGGCGGCAGCCACTGGGGCGTGGTCGCCTACTACGTGGTGCTGCTGCTGCTCACGCTGGCGTGTGTCCTGGCACTCGCCCGCCGCACGGCGCACGATCGTGAGAACGCCGCCGCGCCGTCCGCTCCCGTCCGCAACCGATGAGGCAATCCGTGCAACTCGACGCCATCTTCACCAACGCCCGCTTCACCACCCTCGACCCGCAGCGTCCTGTGGCGCACACGATCGGCGTCTTCGCCGGCCGCGTCGCCGCGCTGGACGAGGAGGTCGCGCACTGCACCGCGCGGCAGGTCCACGACCTGGGCGGCGCCCCGGCCGTGCCCGGATTCAACGACGCCCACCAGCATCTCAGCATGCGCGGCAGGCGGCTCCTGGAGCTGGACCTGCGCGCCGAGGCCGCCCCCACCCTGGACGCGCTCTACGCGGCCGTCGCCAAGCGCGCCGCCGAGCTGGAACCCGGCGCGTGGATCCACGGCTCGGGTTACGACCAGAACAAGCTGGGCGCCCACCCGACCGCCGAGGCCCTGGACGCGGTCGCGGGCGGGCGGCCGGTCTGGCTCGAACACGTCTCCTGCCACATGGGCGTCGCCAACACCGCCGCGTTCGAGCTGGCCGGCTACCCCGGCCGCCTCGGCGTGCCCGAACCGGACGGCGGCCACGTCGAACGCGACGCGAGCGGCCGGGCCACCGGCCTGCTCCAGGAACGCGCCCAGCCCCTCGTCACCGGCGTCTTCCGGCCCTCGCCCGTCGAGACGATCGTCACCTGGATCGCCGCCGCCAGCACCCTCGGCCTCTCGGAAGGGCTGACCAGCTTCACCGAGCCGGGCATCGCCGCCGTGAACGACATCGGGCACGGGCCGGTGGACCTGCACGCCTTCCAGGTGGCGGTCGAGCGCGGCCTGCTGCAGGTCAGGGCCACGGTCATGCCGTACCTGACCGTCCTGCACGACCTCGGCGCGTTCGAGCCCGGCAACACGTGGTTCGGGCTCGACCTGGGGCTGCGCAGCGGTTTCGGCGACGACCGGCTGAAGGTCGGCGCCACCAAGGTCGCCACCGACGGGTCGCTCATCGGGCGGTCCGCGCACATGTGCAACGGCTACCACGACGAGCCGGACAACTCCGGCTTCCCCCTGTTCGACCCGGACGAACTGCGGCACATGATCGTCGAGGCGCACCGCTGCGGGTGGCAGGTCGCCGCGCACGCCATCGGCGACGCCGCCATCGACCTCGCACTCGGCGCCTTCGCCGCAGCCCAGGCCGCCCATCCCCGGCACGACCCGCGCCATCGCGTCGAGCACTTCGCCGTCGCCAGCGACGCCCAGGTGGAGCGGCTGGCCGGGCTCGGCGCCGTCGCCGTCCCGCAAGGACGTTTCCTGACGGAGATCGGCGACGGGATGATCGCGGCGCTCGGGCCCGAGAGGGCTTCGCGCTGCTACCGGATGCGGAGCCTGCTGGACGCCGGAGCTGTCCTGCCGGGCAGCAGCGACGCGCCCGTGGCGCACGGGAGCCCGCTGCTGAACATCCACGACATGGTCAACCGGCGGACCGCCTCCGGTGCGCCGCTCGCTCCCGGTGAGGCGCTCACCGCCGAGCAGGCGTTGCGGGCCTACACGGTCGGCTCCGCGTACGCCGAGCACGCCGAGGATCGTAAGGGGACGTTGGCGCGCGGCATGCTGGCCGACTTCGCCGTGCTGTCGGACGACCTGCTCGCGGTCGCGCCCGACCGCATCGCCAGCCTGTCGGTGGGGGCCACCGTCATCGGCGGCGAGGTCGTCTACGACGGCGGCGCACTCACCTGACCGGCCGGGCGCGCTGCGTGGCGGCAGCGCCCACTGCCCGACCGGCGGGGCGCGCCCGTCTGGCCGACGCGAGCGCATCCCCCTTCACCTGCGTGAGGCGGGCACATGCCCGTTCACCTGCGCGAGGCGGGCACATGCCCGTTCACCTGCGCGAGGCGGGCGCGTGCCCGTTCATCGGCGGGTGGCCGCCGTCACGAACATCGGCAGCGCCAGGAACAGCCGCCCGAGCCGCCCCCGTTCCCGCTGCTCGGCGAGCCACCCTTCGGCCTGCGCGTCGCTGATCGCCCCGGCCGCCCGAGCCTTCCCCGCGAGGTCGGCCAGCACGGGCACCATCGTCGCGTCCGTGGACACCCAGGTGTGCACCTCGACGGTGACGTCCCCGAAGCCCGCGTCGAGAAGCAGGTTACGGCTGCGCCGCACGACACGCGGGGAGGCGACCAGATCGGCCCGGGCGTGCACGATGGCCCGGGTGAGCGCGGCGTCGCCGGAGTCGATGACGATGGTGTCCCAGTCCTGCCCGACCAGCACGATGCGCCCGCCGGGCGCGAGCACCCGCCGGGCCTCCTCGACCGCCCGCGCGGGGTCGGCCAGCACGTGAAACACCTTGTCGGCCCGGTAGCCGAGCAGCTCACCGTCGTCGAAGGGCAGCGCGTCGGCGGTCGCCACCCGGAAGTCCGCGCCGGGCCAGCGCCCGCCCGCCACGCCGATCATCCGTTCGTCGGGGTCGATCCCGAACGCCCGCGCACCCCGTTCGGCCAGCTCCGCCGCCGCCCGCCCCGACCCGCACCCGACGTCCACCACCGCCGCCCCCGGCGCGAGGCCGAGCAGCTCGTAGGAACGCGCGCGCAACTCGCCCGCGCCGGGCAGGTTGTCGGCGAGGTCGAGCAGGGCGATGAGGGCGTAGGTGTCCGCGCTGGTACGGCCCGTGGTCTGGTTCTTCGTCACACCGGGGATGCTGCTCCTTCAAGTCGGCTTGAAGTCAAGCGCACCTCGAACTGACCAATCGAACCCATTTGGTCAGAATGTCTCGTAGGCTGGTGGGCGAACCTGAGAGAGGGAGTCGTCATGGCAGACACGGGCAGGGGCGGCAGGGCGCTGGTGGTCGGGCTGGGCATCGCGGGCATCGCCACCGCGCTGCGGCTGCGCCAGATCGGCTGGGAGCCGGTGCTGGTGGAGCGGGCGGCCGGCCGCCGTTCGAACGGGTACTTCATCATGCTGTTCGGCACCGGCGTCGCCAGCGCCGGGCGGCTGGGGGTGCTGGACGCGATCGGCGACCGCAGCAACACCGGCCTGACGTCGTACGAGGTCGACCGGGCAGGCCGCCGCCGTCCCGGCATGAGCCCCGCCACCCTGCCCGGCGCACCCCGCCAGCTCCTGCGCGGCGACGTGGAGCGCGGACTGTTCTCCGCGCTGCCGGACGACGTGGAGGTCCGCTACTCCACGGTGCCCACCCACCTCGCCCAGGACGCGGACGGGGCGGAGGTCACCCTGCACGACAGCGCGGCGGGCACCACCGTCACCGAGCGGTTCGACCTGGTCGTGGGCGCCGACGGGATGCGCTCCACGGTGCGCCGGCTGGCCTTCGGCCCCGAGGAGTTCCTGCACCCGCTCAACTACATGATCGGCGCCACCGTGCTGGACAGGCCGGTCGAGGGCTTCGCGCAGAACGAGGGGCTGGTGCTCGCCGAGCCGGGCCGCTCGGTGTGGACGTTCCCGTTCTCCGACCACGCGCCCGGCCTGCTGTTCTCCTACCGCACGAGCGACATCGACGCCGAGTTCAGCCGCCCGCCGATCGAGTCCATCCGCGCCGCCTTCGGCCCGCAGCCTGCCGGGCCGCTCCTGGAAGAGCTGATGGCGCGCTTCGAACAGGCGCCTGAAGTGCTGTTCGACTCGGTGCACCAGGTCAAGATGCCGCGCTGGCACCGGGGCCGGGTCGTGCTGATGGGCGACGCCGCCTGGTGCCTCACCCTGTACTCCGGCATGGGCGCCTCCAGCGGCATCGCCGGCGGCGAACTGCTCGGCACCATGCTGCAGCGGCACGGCGACGACCTGCCCGGCGCGCTGCGCGCCTGGGAGGCGCAGATGCGGCCGTTCATCCAGAACCAGCAGGACACCATCCTGTCCATGCGACGGCTGTTCACCCCGGATGATCGCAGGGAGCAGCTCATGCGGACGGGGATGCTGCGGCTGATGCGCGCGCCCGGGATCGGCAAGGCGATGGGCAAGCTCATGTCCAGGGACATGCAGAGCAAGAACGTGGACGTCGCCGCCGCCTGAGCCCACCCCAGCCTTACGCCGCCGTCGCTCAGAGGCGGTTGGCCTCGCGGTCGGCGGCGCGGGCCTCGCGGGTCCGGCCGAGGTGCCTGAGCTGCCTGGCCAGCCACGTCAGCGCGTCGCGGAAGGCTTCGCGATGGGCGTCGGGCGCGTGCACGTACAGCGGGCGGAGCACCTCGGCGGCCTCCTCCGCCGACGTCAGCGCCTCGTCGTGGCGGCGCAGGTGGCCCAGGGCGACACCGTGGTTGTAGAGGCTGCGGGCGAGCGCGGCGGGCGGGCCGCCGGCCAGGCGGTAGAGGCCGATCGCCTCCCCCAGCGGGACGAGGGCGTCGTCGAACCGCCGCAGGGCGAGGAGCGTCCAGCCGAGGTTGTTGAGCGTGGAGGCGAGGTGGGGGCGGCGGCGGTCGTCCGTACGCGCCGCGATCCGGTGGAGGTCCGCCGAGCGCTGGAGAGGTTCGACGGCCTCGCCGTACTTGCCGAGCCGGGACAGGACCAGGGCGAGGTTGTGCAGCGCGGAGGCCGTCACCGCGTCGCCGGGCTCGCGCCGCGTCGGCTCGCCTGGTGCCGGGACGGTGGCCTGTGCCGTGCCGATGGCCTCCCGGAACCGGGCGGCGGCGGCCTCCAGACGCCCCTCCCGCATCAGCCGCAATCCCTCCTCATTGAGCTCATCGGCCCGCGCCTCGGAGCCATCGCACTCGTCGGGCTGCGCTTCCGCGACGTCGCGTTCGTCGGGCTGCGTGTCCGCGACATCGCGCTCCTCGGGCCGCGCCTTCGCGACGTCGCTTTCGTCAGGCCGTGCGTCCGCGACGTCGCGTTCGTCGGCCCGCGCGTCCGCGACGCCGCGTTCGTCGGCCCGCGCGTCCGAGACGCCGCGCCCCTCGGGCCGCGCCTTCGCGACGTCGCCTTCGTCGGCCCGCGCCTCCGAGACGTGGCCCCGCGGGTCCGCCTGCGTCTCCGCGACGCGTTCCGACTCGTCCGGCCGGGTCTCGGAGATGCGGCGGAAGCCGGTTTCGGTCACGGTGTAGCCGTGCTCCCGCAGCAGGTCGTCCACGAAGGCCAGGTAGTCGGGCCCGGTCTGGGAGACGTGGCGGTAGTACTGGGCGGCCAGTTCCTCGTACGGCCGGGCGTCCTCGTCGCGCCCCATCCGGTGCAACTGGTGGATGAGCGCCACCAGCCCGGTCCAGTGATCGACGGCGTCCTCCGTCGTGCCCGTCTCGATGAGCGGCCGGCGCAGCTCCATCGCCTCGGTCAGCGCTTCGAGCGCCTCGATGGCGCGGCCCGTGTCGCCCAGCTCGATGCCGAGGTGCTCCAGGGCGGAGGCGAGCTGGAGGCCGGAGCCGTGCCGGCGGGACAGGGTGACGGCCGCGCGGAGCGACAGGAGGGCCTGGTCGTGCTGGCCGGTCCCGGCGAGCTGGTTGCCGAGGTTGGTCAGCGCGGAGGCGAGGCTCATGGTGGGCGGGTCGGGGTCGCGGGTGCTGAGCGCGCGCAGGACGTCCACGGCCTCCTCGGCGATCGGGACGGCGTCGCCCCTCCTGCCCGACAGGCCGAGGAGGAGGGCGTAGCGGTCCAGCGCCGTTCCCAGGCCGGGCAGGTGCGGGCCGGGTTCGTCCGCGACGAGCCGCCGGTAGGCGTCCACCGCCTCCTCCGCCTGGGCGAGCTCCTGTGCCAGTAGCTCGGGAGGTTGAGGCACACGGCGACACTAACATCCCGGTCCGGCGAAGCCCCGGACGCCCGCGGACAGCAAGGCGAACTGCGCGGCGGGGGAGTTCCGGCCCGCAGCCTGCTCAGCCGGGGTCCGTCGCGATGACCTCGGAGGCGAACAGTTCCATGGCGCCGAGCACCCGATCCTGGGCGGGTCCGGAGGGGTGGCGGAAGATCAGGAGGAAGTCGTCGCACGGATCGGGCGGGCCGGACGGCGCGCACGCGCCGCCCAGCCCACCTGCCGGGGCTGGAGGCGCATGCGTCTCACAGGGTCACGAGAAGGGGGTCACGAGAAGGGGGTCACGCGTAGAGGAAGTAGTAGCGGTAGCGGCCCTCCCACTCGCAGTGGAAGGAGTCCCACCAGCCCTGCGCGATGCCTTGGTTGCCGATCCGCTGGCACTCCGAGTAGTCCCTGAACACGCCGGCCAGCCGCTCGGCGTGGGCCGGCGTGGCGCCGATCGTCAGGGACACTCCGAGGGCCAAGACGGCCGAGACGAGAACAGCGCGTGCCTTTCGCATTCGTCCTCCTGCTGCTGGGGGGTTCATGACGCTGGACATTATCACTCACCCCGCGCCAGGAAGATTGTCATGTCCGCCTCGGTTCCCGCAAGCCATTCCGCGGCCCGAAAGTTTCACTCCCGCGTTTCCCGTGAGCCGCATTTTTTTCGGTGGCGACTTTTCCGCCCGAAACGGGCGTTTCATCCCGCGTTTCCGGTTGGTTGGAACGTTACCAAGAAACCTTTGACCAGCCTCACTTACGTGTCATATCGTCTCCCCGCCATATCGATGTGAGCCGCGACGCTCAAGGCACGGGGGCCATGGCCAGCGGCGACCATCCGACCAACCGGAGTCGCACCATGCAAGCTCGAATCTGCAAGGCACTGATCGTCGGCGTGGCGATGTCCATGCTGGCCGCCGTGGGGGTGTCGGCGGCCTTACCGCAGCCGGCGCACGCCGCGCAGGTGATCACCGACATCTCGTACGCACCCGCACAACCGGCCGGCAGCAGGGGGCATCTGCTGGACCTCTACATCCCGTCCACGGGCGTCACGCCCCGCCCGCTGCTGATCTGGCACAAGGGGTCCGCCTGGACGAGCGACGACGGCAAGGCCGCCGCGGACGAGATCGCGGCGGTCTTCGGCCCGCTGGGCTTCGCGGTGGCCGGCGTCAGCGTCCGCCCCAGCAGCCAGGCCATCTTCCCGGCCCAGGTGCACGACATCAAGGCCGCCATCCGCTGGCTGCGCGCGAACGCCGCCACCTACAACCTCGACCCCAATCGCTTCGCGATGATGGGCGACTCCTCGGGCGGCTGGCTGACGGAGATGGCCACCCTGTCCGGCGGTGTCGCGGCGCTGGAGGGCACCGTCGGCACCACCGGCGTCTCCAGCGCCGTGCAGGTCGGCCTGGCCTTCTTCTCCCCGACCGACTTCCTGCAGATGAACGCGCAGAACCTGCCCACCGGCGGGCTGGACCACAACTCGCCGGCCTCCCCTGAGTCGCTCCTGGTCGGCTGCCCGATCCAGACCTGCCCGGCCACCGTGGCGCAGGCCAACCCGATGACGTACGTGGACGCCAACGACCCGCCGCTGATGGTGCTGCACGGCCAGGCCGACTTCCTGGTGCCGCACGGGCAGAGCGTCCTGCTCTACAACCGGATCAAGGCCGTGTGCGGTGACGTCACCTTCGTCTCGGTGCCCGGCGCGGACCACATGAGGGCCCAGATCATGGACCCCGCCCACTTCGGCACGGAGACCGTCTACACCACCACCGACTGCACGGAGACCGTCCGGACCGGCACGCTCAACCCCACCTGGGCCAACTTCGCGACCCACCTGCGCGCCGGGCTGAAGATGGGCACCTCCTGCGAGGTCACCTACTCCACCGGCGCCTGGAACGGCGCCTTCAACGGCAGCGTGGTCATCAGGAACACCGGCACCACCCCCATCAGCGGCTGGGCCGTGACCTGGGCCTGGACGGGCAACCAGCAGATCACGACCGCCTGGAACGCCACGGTCACCCAGACCGGCACCCAGGTGACGGCGCGCGACGCCGGCCACAACTCCTACATCGGCCCGGGCTCCAGCCAGAGCCTCGGCTTCTCGGCGACCGCCACCGGGTCGAACCCCATTCCCGCCCAGTTCCAAGTGAACAACCTGCCCTGCACGAGAGTGACCCTCTAGGCGGCGCGCCGGGCCGCCCCTGAATGGCGGCGGCCCGGCGCCTTTCCCGATCGAATAATGTTCGGTGGAAAGCGGAAAGACGCATTTCCTGAATGCATGACGTTCCGTCGGGATCCGATCACCGAATGTCGCCGTCGCGATTTGTGCACGCACATATTGCCTCACTCGGTGAGCCGTGCCTATCCTTGCCCGTGACGGCTCGCCGGCTCATTTCAGTCCTTTTCCCCGACCGGCCGGGAGCCGCGCGATATCCCGCAGCCCGAAATAAATCGGATAAGCCGCCTGCCCGCTGTCACAGAAGGCCGTTGTCCGCGTTCGGCGATGAAGTTAAGGGGACGTGTGCGTACATCCAACATGTTCGTCAGGAGCCTCGGCGTCCATGTGCCCGGGAGCGTGAGCGTCGAGCAGGCGGTCCGCGAAGGCTGGTACCCGGCGGCGGAGGCCGAGCGGTTCCAGCAGATCGGCGCCGCCGTGGCGGGCGACATGCCCGCGCCCGAGATGGCGCGGCTGGCGGTCCTGGACGCCTACGAACGCTGGGGCGAGTCCTCCCCGCGCGACCTCGACCTCCTGCTCTACCCGTCGGTCTGGCACCAGGGCCCGAACGGCTGGCAGCCCCAGCACTACCTGCAGATGCACCTGCTCGGCGGGAACGTGCCGGCGTTCGAGATCCGCAGCGGCTGCGTCGGCATGATCAGCTCGCTCGAACTGGCCGCCAGCTACCTGCGGGCCGACGAGAGCAGGCAGACGGCCATGGTGGTCTCCTCCGACAACCACGGCACCCCGCTGGTGGACCGCTGGCGGATGACCCCCGGAGCGCTGATCGGCGACGCGGCGGCGGCACTCGTCCTCGGCAAGGACTACGGCATGGCCGAACTCCTGTCGGTGAACGCCACGGTGATCCCGGAGGCCGACGCGGTCAACGACGGCGCCTACCCCCTGTTCCCCCCGGACGCCACCGTCGGCATCGGGCTGAGCTTCGGCGACCGGCACGAGGAGTTCCGCCAGCGGCTGCTCAAGGCGCAGGGCACCGGCATCCACCTGACGATCCAGAAGACGATGATGCAGCAGGTCGAACAGACCCTGGACGAGGCCGGGATCGGGCTCGCCGACATCACCCGGGTGGCCTTCCCGCACGGCCGCCGCGAGGACCTCGACGGGCAGATGTCCTGGCTCGGCATCGAGGAGGACCAGACCACCTGGGACTACGGGCGGCGCGTCGGCCACTGCGGCGCGGTGGACCAGTTCATCGCCTTCGAGCACCTGCTCGCCACCGGCGGGCTCGTCGCCGGCGACCACCTGCTCATGGTCGGGTTCGGCTCCGGCACGTCCGTCGCCGCGGCGGCGTTCAGGATCCTCTCGCCCGCTCCCGTCACGAAGGAGGCGCGCGCATGAGCGACCTCACGCGGCGGCTCGTCGTCTTCATCCAGGACAACCTCGTCCTCGACGGCGACGACATCCAGGTGGACGAGACGACCCCGCTCCTGGTGTCCGGCCTGCTGGACTCCCTGCGGACGGCCCGGCTGCTGAACTTCCTGCGCAAGGACCTCGGCGTCGCGATCCCCGCCGCCAGGCTCGACCCCGACAACTTCAAGGACGTCGTGACCATCGTGGCGATGGTCCGAGAGCTCGAATCCGTCTAGCGGGGGCGAGGGCAGAAGCATGCGGTACGCGGACACGTACATCAGCGGTGTGGGAGCCTACCTCCCGCGCACCGTCGTCAGCGTCGAGAAGGCCGTCGCCAAGGGCTGGTACCCGGCGGCGGAGGCCGAGCTGCACAACCTGGCCGGGGCGGTGGTGGCCGGCGACGTACCGGCACCCGAGATGGGCCTGCACGCCGCGCAGAGCGCGCTCAAGCGCGCGGGATGCGCGCCCGGCGACGTCGATCTCCTCCTGTACGCCTCCACCTGGCACCAGGGCCCGGACGGCTGGCCCCCGCACTCCTACCTGCAACGCCACCTCCTCGGCGGCGACGCCCTGGCCACCGAGATCCGGCAGGGCTGCAACGGCATGTTCATCGCCATGGAGCTGGCGGCCGGCTACCTGGACGCCGCCCCAGGCCGGCAGGCCGCCCTGCTGGTCGCCGCCGACAACTACGGCACCCCGCTGATGGACCGGTGGCGGATGGGCCCGGGCTACGTCGGCGGCGACGCCGCCAGCGCGCTCGTGCTCACCAAGGAGCCGGGCTTCGCGCGCCTGACGTCCGTCTGCACCACGACGGTGGCCGAGGCCGAGGAGCTGCACCGGGGCAGCGAGCCGCTGTTCCCGCCGGGCGTCACGGTCGGGCGGCGGATGAGCTTCGCGGCCCGCAACGAGCAGTTCCGGCAGCAGGTCATGCCCAAGGGCGAGGCCACCGCGGCGCTGTTCAACATCCAGCGGGCGCTCATGGAGGTCGTCGAGCGGGTGCTGGACGAGAGCGGCATCGCGGCGGGCGACCTCACCCGGGTGGCGTTCATGAACTACTCCGAGGAGATCGTCGAGCAGCGCTGCATGGCCCTGCTCGACCTGCCCATGTCGCGCTCGACCTGGCACTACGGCCGCACCATCGGCCACTGCGGCGCCAGCGACCAGGTGCTCTCCCTCGACCGCCTGCTCACGGCGGGGGAGCTGGCCCCGGGCGACCACCTGCTGATGCTCGGCACCGGGCCGGGAGTGACCGTCTCCAGCGCCGTCATCAAGATCATCGACACTCCTCGTTGGGCCTGAACCGAAGGGAACGAACGCTGATGGCCGACAGCCCGCGCGCAGCCCAGGCGGAACCGGTGGCGGTGGTCGGGATCGGATGCCGGCTGCCCGGCGACGTCCACTCGCCGGACGAGTTCTGGGACCTGCTGTGCGCCGGCCGGAACACCACCCGGCCGCTGCCCGCCGACCGCTGGCGCCACTACGAGAACCGCAGCCCGGAGGACGCCGCCGCGCTGCGCGACGCCGTCCGCGAGGGTAGCTTCCTGAACGACATCGAGGGCTTCGACGCGGAGTTCTTCGGCGTGTCGCCCCGCGAGGCCGAGCTGATGGACCCGCAGCAGCGCGTTCTCATGGAGACCGCGTGGGAGGCGCTGGAGCACGCCGGCCTGCCGCCGCACGAGCTGGCCGGCACCGACGCCGGGGTGTTCGTCGGGGTGTGCACCGCCGACTACGGCGGCCGCCTGCTGGAGGACCTGCCCCAGGTCGAGGCGTGGACCGGGATCGGGGCCGCGACCTGCGCCGTCGCCAACCGCATCTCCTACTCACTCGACCTGCGCGGGCCCAGCATGGCGATCGACACCGCCTGCTCGGCGTCGCTGGTCGCGCTGCACCTGGCCGCGCAGAGCCTGCGGCTCGGCGAGAGCGACGTCGCCCTCGCCGGCGGCGTCAACCTGCTGGTCACGCCCGGCCAGACGCTCACGCTCGGCATCGCGGGAGCGCTGGCCCCCGACGGGCGGTCCAAGTCGTTCGACGCGTCGGCCGACGGCTACGGGCGCGGCGAGGGCTGCGGCGTGGTCGTGCTCAAGCGGCTGTCCGACGCGCGGCGCGACGGCGACCGGATCCTCGCGCTCGTCATCGGCAGCGCCGTCAACCAGGACGGGCACACCAACGGCATCATGGCGCCGTGCGGCCAGGCCCAGGAACACGTGATGGCCAGGGCCTGCCGGCAGGCGGGCGTCGCGCCGTCCACCGTCGACTACGTCGAGGCGCACGGCACCGGCACCCGGCTGGGCGACCCGCTCGAAGCGGGCGCGCTGTCCGCCGTGTACGGCGCGGGGCGGCCTCCCGGCGACCCGTGCCTCGTCGGCTCGGTCAAGTCCAACATCGGCCACCTCGAAGGCGCCGCCGGCATCGCCGGCGTCATCAAGGCGGTGCTCGCCCTGCACCGCGGCGAGATCCCGCCGAGCGTGCTGACCACGCTCAACCCGGCCATCCCGTGGGACGCCTCGGGCCTGCGCGTGGTGACAAGCCGCACGTCCTGGCCGCGCCGCGACCACCCGCGCCGGGCGGGCGTCTCCAGCTTCGGGTACGGCGGCACCGTCGCGCACATCGTCCTCGAACAGGCCCCCGCCGCCGCGGAGACCCCGGCGAGCGAGCCGGCGGGGGAGCGGCTGTTCCCGCTCTCCGCCACCTCGGAGAAGGCGCTGCGGCAGTACGCGGGCACCCTGGCCGACCGCCTCGACACGCTCGACCTGGCCTCGGTGGGCCACACCCTCGCCCTGCGGCGCACCCACCTGCCCCGCCGCGCCGTCGTGATCGGCTCCGGCGCCGGCGAGGTGGCCGCCGGCCTGCGCAGGCTCGCCGACGACGTGCCCGCCGAGACCGTGCTCACCGGGGACGTGCTGCCCGACCTCGGCCCGGGGCCGGTGTGGGTGTTCGGCGGGCAGGGCTGCCAGTGGCGCGGGATGGGCCGCGAGCTGATGGCCGCGCCGGAGTTCGCGTCCCTGCTCGACGAGATCGAGCCGATCTTCGCCGAGGAGATCGGCTTCTCGCCCCGCCAGGTGCTGGCCGACGGCGACCTCGACACGATCGACCGCGTCCAGACCATGATCTTCGTGATGCAGCTCGGCCTCGCCAGGCTCTGGACCGCCTTCGGGGTGACGCCGAAGGCGGTCATCGGGCACTCCGTCGGCGAGATCGCGGCGGCGGTGACGGCCGGCGCGATGACCGTCGCCGACGGCGCCCGCCTCATCTGCCGCCGCTCCCGGCTGCTGCGCCAGGCCGCGGGCAAGGGCGCCATGGCGATGGTGGACCTGCCGTTCGAGGAGGCCGCCGAGCGGCTGGCCGGCCGGGCCGACCTGGTGGCGGCGATCTGGTCGGCGCCCGGCTCCACCGTGCTGTCCGGCGACGTCGCCGCCGTCGAGGCGGTGGTGAGCGAGTGGCCCGCCGAGGGCATCGTGGTGCGAAGGGTGGCCTCGGACGTCGCCTTCCACAGCCCCCAGATGCAGCCGCTGGCCGTCGAGCTGGCCGCCGCCACCGCCGATCTCACGTTCGGCGCGCCCCGCGTCCCCATGTACTCGACCGCGCTGCCCGACCCCCGCGCGACGCCCGTCCTGGACGGCGCGTACTGGGCGGCCAACCTGCGCGACCCCGTCCGCCTCGCCGCCGCCGCGACGGCCGCCGCCCAGGACGGCCACCGCGTGTTCCTGGAGATCTCCCCGCACCCCGTGGTCGCCCACTCCCTCACCGAGACCCTCTCCGAGCACGGCTACGAGGACGTGTTCGTCGGCACGTCCCTGCGCAGGAACCAGCCGGAGCACTCGTCCTTCCTCGCCGCGGCAGGCACCGCGCACTGCCACGGCGTCGAGGTGGACTGGCGCCGCCTCCATCCGTCCGGCGGCCTGGCCGACCTGCCGCCGTACGCCTGGCAGCACCGCCGCCACTGGCGGGACGGCTCGGGCCAGGACGACAACCGCGGGCACGACGTGCACTCCCACACCCTGCTCGGCGCCCGCACCAGCCTCGCCGGCAGCCAGGCCAGGATGTGGCGGACCAGCCTCCAGGACGCCAACCGGCCCTACCCGGGCAGCCACGCCCTCAACGGCGTCGAGATCGTGCCCGCCGCCGTGCTGGTCAACACGTTCCTGCAGGCGGCCGAGGACGTCATGCTGACCGGCGTCGAGATGACGCACCCGCTGATGACCGCGCAACGCCGCCAGATCCAGGTGGTGCACGAACCCCCGGCGGTCCGGATCGCCGCCCGCACCCCCGCCGCTCCCGGCGAGCCGGAACCGGCCTGGCTCGTGCACGCCACCGCCGGCCTGACCGCCCCCGGCCCGCCGGCGCTCGACACACTGCCGGACGACGCCGCACTCACCACCATCGACCCCGGCTCCGTGCTCAAGCGGCTGGCCAGTGTCGGCGTGCCCTCGACGGGCTTCGACTGGACGATCGAGACGCTGCTGAGCGGCGACGGCGCGCTGCGCGCCACCGTACGCACCCAGGACCCGCGCACCTGGGCGCCCGCGCTGGACGCGGCGATGTCCGTCGCGCCCTGTGCCTTCCCCGGCGACCAGGTGCTGCGCATGGTCGTGCACATCGACGAGGTGCTGCTGACCGGCACACCGCCCGCGACCGTGATCATCGACGCGGTCGTGGACCCGGCCGCCGACGACACCGTACGGGTGCTGCTCGCCGACCCGCACGGCCGGGTGCTGGGCCACCTCACCGGCCTGCGCTACCCGGTGATCGACGCGCCCACCCCCGTGGGGGAGGACCTCGCCGAGCCCGCCGAGTCGTTCGCCGGGCTGTCACCCGAGGCCCTGCACGAGCGCGTCCTGCCCGACGTCCGCGCTGAGACGGCGGCCGTGATGGGGCTGGCCCCCGAGGACCTGGCGATCCGGCGGCCCCTCGTCGAGCAGGGGCTGGACTCGGTGATGACCGTCATGGTGCGGCGGAGGCTGGAGAAGCGCTTCGGGTGCCGGCTGCCCGCGACCCTGCTGTGGCAGCAGCCCACCATCTCCGCCATCGCGGCCTACCTGGTGGAGCTGCTGGCGGCGGCGCGCCCGCAGGCGGCGGAGGCGGCTGAGAGCGTGCCCGTGGTCGGCGGGTGAGCGGCCCTGCCAGACTGGCCGGATGAGATGGACCGTGTGGGTCGACGAGTGGCAGATGGAGTGCTGCGGCGAGCCCTTCCACGTCGGATCGACGGTCACCTGGACCCTCACCCCGGCCGACCGTGAGTGGCTGACCCTCGCCCTCGGCGCGGAGACCGCCGCCACGATCGACTGGGGCGAGGACCACCACGGCGACCCGTCGCCCGGCCAGATCAGCGTCGAGGCCCAGGTCACGCACATCTCCGTGGCCCGGGTCCGCTGGGAGCTCGCGCCCGGCGGCGACGTCTGCCAACCGGCGGGCGGGAGACTCTACCCTCAGCCGGTCGCCGACGGACGGCATCCGGCTGTGGGCGACCTGAAGTTCGCCGGGTACGTCGTCACCCTCGAATCCCACCGGCAGGATTGAGGGATGTACGGACGGTGACCGGCCGGCCTGTGTCCGGGCGGATGCGGCGGGAAGACAGCAAGGGGTCCGGGGCCGCCGGAGGGCGATGGCGCGCGGGGGTTTATGATCATCGGCACCCCGTCACCAGGAGGAGCCCCCGCATGGACCGCAGACGTTTCCTGGCCCTGGCGAGCGCAGCTGGTCTGGGCGCCGCGACAGGACACGTCACCCCGGCCCAGGCCGCGAGCTACCCCAGCTACGACGGCGGCGCCCCCGCCGAACTGCACACCAAGCTGGCCGAGCTGGCCCCGTACGGCGTCACCGCGCTGGCCTTCACCCCCTCGGGCGGCTGGGTGATCGTCACCCAGGACGGCCGCTACTTCGCCCGCGGCATCCCGGACGCCTGCTTCACCGAGATCGGCAAGCTCTCCGATGCGGGCAGGAAGATCAACTGCGTGGCCTTCCCGCCCGAGGGCGGCGACCGCTGGGTGATCACGACCGACAAGGGCGTGACGGCGCGCGGCCTCCCCGCCGCCTGCAAGCAGCGCATCGACGCCTACTACGCGGCCGGGCAGCAGGTCGTGGACGTCGCCTTCCCGCCGGCCGGCGGCGATCGCTGGGTGGTGACCGCCTCCGCCGGCTACTACGCCAAGGGCGTGGACGACGAGTGCTACCAGATGATGCGCAACCTCACCCAGGGCGGGCGCCGCATCACCCGCGTCGCCTTCCCCCGCGCCGGTGGCTGGACGGTCGTGGCCCAGGACGAGTTCTTCGCCCGCGGCATCCCCGACGCCTGCTTCGACCGCCTGAACACCCTGGCCGGCGGCGGCTGGCAGGTGCACAACGCGGCCTTCTCCCCGTCCGGCGGCTGGGCGCTGGCCTCGCGCGGCAAGGCCCCGGCGCTGCCCGCCGACAAGGTGCGCCAGGTCGAGAACGCGGTCGGCGGCGCGACGATCTGGCAGCGCATGAGCGCCCACAAGACGCCGGGGGTGGCCGTCGCGGTGGTCACCGGCAACAAGATCGCCTGGTCGACCGGCTACGGCTGGCTGGAGGCGGGCGGCGCGGCGGCGGCCCATCCGGAGACGGCGTTCCAGGCCGCCTCCATCAGCAAGGCCGTCACGGCGGTCGGGGTGCTGCGCCTGCTGCAGACCCGTGAGATCGCGCTCGGCGCCGACATCCGCCCGTATCTCGGCTGGGACCTGCCCCGCCGCTCCTGCGTCACCTCCACGGCGGCGCCCACGATCGACCGGATGCTGACCCACCGGGCCGGCGTGATCGGCCGCGGCTCCACCGGCCCCGCCGACGCCTGCGCCGGGTTCGCCGCGGGCGGCGGCGGCTTCCCCGGCTACGGCCCGGACGCGACCGTGCCCACGCTGCTGCAGGTCATGAACGGCGCGGGCAACACCCCGAAGATCGAGCTGACCACCGCGCCGGGCGCCGAGTACCACTACTCGGGCGCCGGTTTCGTGCTCCTGCAGCGGATGGTGGAGCAGCAGAGCGGGACGACGCTGGCCGCGTACATGCAGAAGGAGGTCTTCGCGCCGCTCGGCATGACCACCAGCTCGTACGCCCTCACGCCCGCCTTCGAGCTGGCCTCGGGCCACACCGCCACCGGCGCGGTGATCCCCGGCGAGCGCAACCGCTACCCGGAGTCGGCCGCCGCCGGCCTCTACACCAACGTGCTGGACCTGGGCCGCCTGATCTCCTACCTCAACCGCGCCTACACCGCCTCCGCCGACATCGCGGGACCGCTCACCAGGGCCTCGGCCCGCACGCTGCTCACCCAGGGCCCGCAGCCCGGCATGGGGCGCGGCCTGTTCCTCGCGGGCGCGGGCACCGACGCCTTCTCCTACAGCCACGACGGGTCGAACCAGGGCTTCAAGTCCCTGTTCACGGGCTATCCGAAGCTCGGCGCGGGCTTCGCGATCCTGGCCAACGGCAGCAGCGCGGGCCTGGTCACGGAGATCGCCGCCGCCGTCAAGAAGGTGTACGGCTGGGCCTGAGGCCCCACAGCCCGGCAGGGGTTCCTGCTGTGAGGGGTGTCACATCGCGCGCGACTACCTCGCGCACGATGTAATCGGGTACGGTAACTCTCGAACGACACACCGCTCACTGGAGGGACCCATGGCCTACATCACGGTCGGCACCGAGAACACCACCCCGATCGAGCTCTACTACGAGGACCGCGGCAGCGGCCAGCCGGTCGTCCTCATCCACGGCTACCCCCTGGACGGCCACTCCTGGGAGAAGCAGGCCGCCGCCCTGCTGGACGCCGGATACCGCGTCATCACCTACGACCGCCGCGGTTTCGGCCGGTCCAGCCAGCCCGCCAAGGGCTACGACTACGACACCTTCGCCGCCGACCTGGACCTCGTGCTGCGCACCCTCGACCTCCACGACGTCGTGCTCGCCGGCTTCTCCATGGGCAGCGGCGAGGTCGCCCGCTACCTCGGCACGTACGGCACGGCCCGCGTCGCCAAGGCGGCCTTCCTCGGCTCGCTGCAGCCCTTCCTGCTCAAGACCGGCGACAACCCCACCGGCGTGGACCAGTCCGTCTTCGACGGCATCCTGGCCGCCGCGACCGCCGACCGTTACGCCTACTTCGACAACTTCTACGCCGACTTCTACAACACCGACGAGAACCTGGGCACCCGCATCAGCGAGGCGGCGCTGCGGGCGAGCTGGAACGTAGCCGTCGGCGCCTCCGCGTACGCCTCGGTGGCCGCGGTGCCGACCTGGATCACCGACTTCCGCGCCGACGTGACCGCCATCGCGGAGTCGAACCTGCCCGCGCTCATCGTGCACGGCACGGCCGACCGCATCCTGCCCATCGACGCCACCGCGCGTGTCTTCCGCGGCCTGGTGCCCGCCGCCACGTACGTCGAGATCGAGGGCGCCCCGCACGGCCTGCTGTGGACGCACGCCGCCGAGGTCAACGAGGCTCTGCTGGCCTTCCTCAAGGGCTGAGCCCCTCCTGGGGCGGCGGCGATCGGCGGGGGCCGCCGCCGCCCCAAAACCTCGTGCGCGACTTAATCGCAGGCAGGCAAAGCGGGTAGGCTGGGATCATGGCAGCACCCGCCGAGACCTCCGGCAACGCCGGCGCGTTGTCGCCGCTTCTGTGCTTCGACCTCTACGCCGCCTCGCGCAGCATCACCGCCGTCTACCGCACCCTGCTGGAGCCGCTCGGGCTGACCTACCCGCAATACCTCGTGCTGGTGTTGCTGTGGCAGCGCGAGCAGAGCACCGTCCGCGAGCTGGGCGACGCGCTCCGGCTCGACTACAACACCGTGTCCCCGCTGCTCAAGCGACTGGAAGCGCGCGGCCTGATCAGCCGGCAACGGCGTCCCGACGACGAGCGCACGGTAGAGATCGCGCTCACCGCCGGCGGGCGCGCGCTGCGGGAGGAGACCCGGCACATCCCCGCCGCCATCACCGAGGCCACCGGGCTCGACGGCGAGGCCGTGATCGAGCTGCAACGCGTGCTCCGGCACGTCACCGCCTCCGCCACCGCCTACGCCGCAACCATGGCGCACTGACCCTTCGCCGAGCGCCTCGGCCCATCACGGAATTCGCGGGCGAAAAAGTCGCGCACCAGAGGACCAAAGTCCCTCCGTCAGGGGAGAGAGGCCTCTGAGCGGCGGCCTCTCGCCGCGAGAGCGTGAGAGGAACCGGACACGCGGAGGCGGGGATGCGCAGGGACGATCTCGGTGTGCTGGTCGGCTACGACGGCTCGCCGCCGGCGCGGGAAGCCCTGCGCTGGGGCGCGGCCGAGGCCGAAGGCAGACGGCTCCCCCTCACCGTGTGCCACGTGTGGGAGTGGCCGCATCGGGAGTGGCCGGACGAGGTGGTGCCGCTCGACCTCGTCAGCCGCCCCGCCCAGCGGCTGGTCAAGGACGCCGCCGCCTGGGCGGTCCGGCGGCATCCCACCGTCCCGGTCAACACGCTGACCGACCGGGGCGCCGCCGCGGCGCTGCTGACCGCGCTGTCCGAGCAGGCCGCGCTCATCGTGCTGGGCACCCGCGGGTTCGGCGAGGTCAGAGGCGTCACGGTGGGCTCGGTCAGCGGTCACGTCGCCGCCCACGCCCGCTGCCCGGTGATCGTCATGCGGGGCAGCCCGGAGGAACGCGCCGCCCGCGAGGTGCTGGTGGGCTTCGACGGCTCACCGGCGTCCGGAGCCGCGCTCGGCTTCGCCGCCATGGAGGCGGCCCGGCTGGAGGCCCGGCTGCGGGTCCTGCTCGCCCGGGGCGAGCGCGGTCCCGGCCCGCGAGGGCTGCGCGCCCAGGCCCAGAGCACGGCCTGGCACGAACTCGTCAGCAGGCAGCGGGCCTTTCCCCTGCTGGAGGCCGCGGTCGTCGTCGTGGACGAGCCCGCGCGGCGGGCGCTGCTGGAGGCGGCCCGCAAGGCGTGCCTGCTGGTGGTCGGCGCGCGCGGCCTGGGCGAGGTACGCGGGCTGCTGCTCGGCTCCGTCAGCCAGGCCATGGTGCACCACGCGCCGTGCCCGGTCGCCGTGGTCCACCGCCCCTGACGGAGCGCGCCGGACGGCCGTTCGGCTCTTGAGCGCCGGGACTTCCGGCCCTGCACAGCGTCCGCCACATCAGGTCTGATGGCTGTGATGACAGAGGAGGACGCCATGATCGTTGTGGGGGTCGACGGTTCGCTGCCCGCACGTGCCGCGGTGGCCTGGGCCGCCGGCGACGCCTTCCGCAGGCACCAGCCCCTGCTGCTGGTGCACGCGGTGGACCGGCAGCCGTACCAGATCTCGAAGTTCCCCGATCCCGACCGGCCCGACTCGCTGCGGCGCACCGGGCAGCGGGCGCTCAACGAGGCGGTGGCCCTGGTCCACGAGCGCCAGCCCAGCGTCGAGGTCACCACCGTGCTGGAGGACGGGGCGCCCGCGCTGGTCCTGCGCCAGCAGGCGAAGGCGGCCGCCGAGGTGGTGGTGGGCACCAGGGGGCTCGGCGGGCTCACCGGCACCCTGCTCGGCTCGGTCAGCGACCACGTCGCCGGTCACGCCGAAGCCCCCGTCGTGGTCGTGCACGCCAAGTCGCGGCCGGTGCACGGGCAGGTCGTCGTCGGCGTCGCCGACACCCCCGAATGCCGGCCCGCCCTGGCCTACGCCTTCGAGCAGGCGGCGTTGCGGGGCAGCACGCTGCGGGCGGTGCACGCCTGGCGGCGGCCCGTGCGGGCGTTCGGGACCGAGCTTGCGCACGAGATGGAGGAGGAGCGGGCCGCGCGTGAGGAGACGGTACGGGCCTGCTTGCGGCCGTTCACCCAGCAGTATCCGGACGTGCGCGTGATCGAGGACGTGCGCTATGCCGACGCGGTCGAGGCGCTCACCCATGGCTCGCAGGAGGCGGACCTGCTGGTCGTGGGGTCCCACGGGAGGGGTGCGGTCAGTGCGGCGCTGCTGGGGTCGGTCAGCAGGGGCGTGCTGCACCGCGCGCCCTGCACGGTCGCCGTGGTCCGCGGGGCGGGCTGACGTCCCGCGGGCGATTGGCGCGTACGACGCCGCCGCGGGCAGCGGGCCCGCGGCGGCGTCATCCGTTCATGCTCCGCCCCACACCGGCAGGTCGGCGATGTCGTCGTGCTTCCACGACAGCTCGTCGCGCACGGCGACGACCCCGTCGATGTTCTCGGCCAGGCTGATCGCGGTGACGGCCTGGCTGTGCTCGGCGTAGGCGCCGGTCAGGGTGACGACGGCGTCCGTCACGGAGACCTGGGCCTGGCCGCGCAGCACCTCACGCACCTCCTGCTCGAGGTCCTTGTCGGGCCGCAGGAACACCTTGATCAGGTCCCGGCGGCTGACGATCCCGATGAGGCGGCCCCCGGCGTCCACCACGGGCAGGCGCTTGACGCCGTGCCGGTCCATCAGGCGGGCCGCCGACACGACGGAGGCGTCGGGCGCGACGACGTGGGCGGGGCTGGTCATCAGCGCGCCGGCCGTCTCGCCCAGGGACTTGCGGAAGCCGCTGCCCTCGCTGCCGGCGCTGTGACGGATCCGGGCGCGCAACGGCGGCCGGTAGTCGTCGCCGTAGTAACGCTCCTTGAACTCCTCCTTGGCCAGCAGGTCGGCCTCGGACACGACACCGAGCACGCGGTTGTCGTCGTCCAGCACCGGCATGCCGCTGACGCCGCGGCTGATCAGCAGCTCGGCCACGGTGTGGAAGGAGGCGTCCTGGTTGACGGCGGCCACTTCGGTGGTCATGACGTTCTCGACGATGCTTGTCATGGTCCTCTCCTGAGATGCTTGACCCGGACGATGCCGGGCACGGTGCCGGCCAGCAGGTCGGCGATGTGGTCGGCGTGCTCGTGCGGCGGCCCGCTCAGCTCGGCCACGCCGTCGCGCACGGTGACGTCCCAGCTCAGCCCGAACGGGTAGTGCTCGCGCAGCGCCTCGACGACCGCGCTGCGCAGCTCCTCGTCCGGACGGGCCAGCGTCGCCATCAGGTCGCGGCGGCTGACCATGCCGACGACCCGCTCGTCGCGGACCACGGGCAGGCTCTTGACGCGCTTGCCCACCATGAGGTCGATGACGCGGGTGACGTCGGTGGTCTCGGTGACGGTGACGGGCTCGCGGGTCATGACCTCCATGACCCGGCGCGGCGGCGGCTCGTGCGCGGCCCTCGGCGGCAGCATGGTGGCGCGTGGGTCCGCCTCGAACTCGCCGCGCACCAGCATGACTAGTACGTCTCCCACCTGGAGTCGTCCTGCTTCCAGGTGAGCTTGTCGACGACGTCCACCACGCCGTTGACCCGGCCGGTCATGCGCACCGCGATGGCGGCCTCGGTGCGCCGCTCCATCCACCCGGACAGCGTCACGATGCCCTGGTGAACGCCCACCTCGACGCCCTCGGTGTCCACCCACAGGCTCCGGTCGAGCACGTCCTCGCGCACCTCGCGGGCGATCTCCTCGTCGGAGCGCAGGAACAGCTTGACCAGGTCGCGGCGGCTGACGATGCCGACGAGCCGGCCGTCGCCGTCCACGACCGCCAGGCGCTTGACGTCGTGCGCGTCCATCAGGCGGGCGGCCTCGACCGTGGCGGCCCGGGGGGAGACGCGGACGGCGGGGCTGGTCATCAGCTCGGCGGCGGTGTCGCCCTCGGCCTTCTCCCGCCCCTTGGGGTGGCGCAGCCGGGCGCGCAGCGGCGGCCGGTAGCCCTCGCGGTAGAACTGCTCCCTGAACTCCTCCTTGCGCAGCAGGTCCGCCTCGGACACCATGCCCAGCACGTGCCCGTCGTCGTCGACGACGGGGACAGCGCTGATGCCGCCGGCGATGAGCGCCTCGGCGATGTCCTTGAACGGGGTGGGGGCGGTGACGGTGACGACGTCGGTCGTCATGACGTCCGCGACGGTCAGGCGCATCGCGATCAGCTCTTCTCTCGGCTCGGAGGGCCTGTCGCCCTCATCACACCTCGCGAACCGCCCGCCGTTCAGGGGCGAAGGTCCCGAAACGGTGCAACCTTTCGCCCGGTGAGTGGCGTTGGGAACAGGCGAGAGGAGATCACATTGGACCGTCACGACGGCTTCCGCGAGTTCGTGCTCGCCCGCCAGCAAGCGCTGATGCGGACGGCGTACCTGCTCACGGGAGACGCCCATCTCGCCGAGGACCTGCTGCAGAGCGTCCTGGTCAAAATAGCCGGGCAGTGGGGCAAGCTGTCCAGGGACGGCAACCCGGAGGCCTACACCCGCAAGGCGCTGGTCAACCAGTACATCTCCTGGCGGCGCAGGCCCAGCCCAGAGCTGCCGAGCGCCGACGTGCCCGAGCGGGGCGTCACGAGCGACGACGCCGCGCTCGACCGCATCGTGCTGCGGCAGGCGCTAGGCAAACTGGGCCCCAAGCAGCGCGCCGTGATCGTGCTGCGGTTCTGGGAGGATCTGACCGAGGCGCAGACCGCCGACGCGCTCGGCTGCTCCGTCGGCAACGTCAAGAGCCAGACCCACCACGCGCTGGCCCGCCTGAGGGCGATCGCGCCCGAGCTGGCGCACCTGCTGCACGACCCCGAACTCGCGGAGGTGATCCGATGACCCGGTTGCGCGACGCCCTCGACGGCATCGCGGCCGAAGCACCGCAGGCGGACCTGCTCGACGCGGCCATCGCCGGGCACCGGCGCCGGCGGCGGACCACGATGGCGCTGGCCGCCGCCGCCACGGCCGTCGTGATCGGGGCGACCGGCGCCGTCGCGGCACTGCCCTGGCGACCGGCCGCCCTGCCTGCCGCGCCTGCCGCGCCTGCCGTGGTGCCCGATCTGCCCGAGGGGGCGGTGGGGGTGCTCAGCCACGCGTACCAGACGCCGTGCACCAGGGCCGGCGACGGCGGGTTCGACTGCGACGACAGGGCATGGCGGGTGGTCACCGCCGCCGGGAAGACGTACCGGATGCCGCAGGCGGTCGTCCGCACCGCGCGCGACCGCGAGGCCCCCGTGGCGCTCAGCAGGGACGGGCGCAAGCTCGCCTACTACAGCGGGCGGCTGCAGGCGTACGTGGTGCGCGACATGGTGACCGGCGCCGAGGCGACCGGGCCGCGGCTGCCGGAGGAGCAGATCGAGATCGGCGCCATGCTGGTGGTGTCCGACGACGGCCGCCACCTCGTCTTCGACCCCAGGGAGGGCACCAGGTACCCGGGCCGGCTCATCGACATGCGGACCGGGAAGCAGACCACGATCAACGGCAAGTACGAGCCGGTCGCCGTCAAGGACGGCGTGGTCGAGCTGGTCCGTTACGTGAAGACGGACCTGTGGTTCATGCCGGTCACCGGAGGCGGCGAGCCGGTGCGCTTCGACGGGAGGTTCATCGGGTTCAGCGAGCTGGGCCCCGACGGGCGCACGGTGCTCGCGCTCAACCACGAGCACGTCAAGCGCGCGACGCCGACGATCACCGTGCTCGACGTGAAGACGGGACGCGCCGTGCGGGAGGTCGCCGTCACCGGGCTGTCCAAGGCCCGTGGCGTCGTCTTTCCCACCATCTGGCGTGACGGGGCGGAGGTCGTGGTCAAGTACCACGGCAGGAGCGGCTGGGAGACCTACTCCGTCGACGTCAGGACGGGCAAGGCCCGGCTGCTGACCAGGCACGGCAACAAGATCCAGAGCCTGGTCCTTCCTGGGGAGGCGGGCCTGTAACCCCGACCCCGCCGCACCGGCCCCAGGCGGGTCAGCTCGCCCGGTCGCGCATCAGCTCCGTCACGGTGGCGGCGCGCATCAGATGCGGGTCCAGCCGCTCCGCCCGTTCACGCGGGACGCCGCCCGCCACGGCCGCGTCGGCGAGCGCCTCCCTGAGCCACCGCACGTCCAACGGACGGCCGTCGGACCGCCTGATCAGCGGCTCCCCGGCCGTCCGCGCGGCCGACAGCGTCCGCAGCAGCGAGCGGACCAGCGGCGGCACCGGGAACGCCACCAGATCGCCCCGCCCGTCGTGCATGGTCACCACGGCGGGCTCCCCGGCCGTCACCGCCCGCAGGTCCTGCACCGTCAGCCCGGCCAGCGCCGACACGGGCGCCCCCGTGGCGTCCAGCAGCGCGACCGCCGCCGCCTCGGCGGACCTGCCCTCGGCGGCCAGCCTGGCGACACCCTCGCGCAGCAGCCGCCGCTCCTCGCGGCGCGGCACGCCCTCCTCGCGGGCGGGCGCAGGGCGCGGCGCGGTGGTGGCGGGCATGTGCCGGATGACGCCGCTGCGCCAGGCGAAGGTGTAGAACGACGACAGCACCGCCCGCTTCCTGGACACCGTCGCGTTAGACAGCGGCCTGCCGGGGTTGCGCACGCCGATCGTCAGCGTTCCCGCGCGTGCGGCGTCGCAGTAGGTGTCCAGGTGCGCGCCGGTGACGGCGAGCAACTCGATCCCCTCGTCCGCCCCCTCGCCCGCCTCCTCGTTCGCGCTGTGCAGCCAGCGCAGGAACGCGGCCAGCACCTGCAGCCGCGCCTGCCGGGTGGCCGCGGACTGCTTGTCCAGCAGCCAGGCCGCCACCGTGCGGCGGGTGGCCGGCGCCAGCGAGTCGACCAGGTCCACGTCGGCGCCCGAGGCCTCGCCGCCGTCGCCGGGACGGCGGCGCGGGCGCAGCCCGCCGATCCGGCCCACGCTGAGCAGCGCCGGGTCCGTCTCGGCCTCCTCCGGGACGGCCTGCGCCGGCCCGGTCTCACCGCGCTCCTCCGCCATCGCCGCCAGGCGCCACTCGTCCGCCACCGGCGTCCTGCGCGGCCCGTCCTGCATCGCGTTCTCGTACCGCCGCATGCCGTCCTGCATCGTGTTCTCGCGCTGCCTCGTACCATCTTGCTCGCCGCCCAGCGCGGCGGGATCCGTCCTGCGCATGCTCAGCACTCGACCGTGCCCGCCCTCACGGCCGCCGCACGGCCGACCAGCCCCGGCCGCGCCATGGACGTCACGGGCGTGTGGTGGGTGACCGGCGCGCGGAGGGCTGCGCCGGGGCGGCCTGAGCAGGGCAGTGCGTTCATGATCTCGATCTTCTCACGGAGTGACCCTCCGCCGCCTCCGATGTCGGGTTGTGACCGTTGATGTCATGATCTGAGAATTCCGCTGGTCAGCGCGCCCTCACCCCCGCACGGGGCGAAGACGATCACCCTTTCCTGGCCAGCCCAGCCAGATGCCCGGCCGCGAACGGCGGGATCGTTCGCGGCGCCAAGTCTGCCCGACGCGGGAGCCCGTGGGGGAGCGGGTAGCCTGGGCCGATGTTCTCGCCTCACGGCCCCTCCCTGCGTGAGCTGGCGATCCAGGCGCTGTCGTCGGTCGAGCGCGGCTACGACCTGCTCGCCCCCAAGTTCGAGCACACGCCGTTCCGCACCCCCGACGCGATCCTCGACGCGACCGCCGGCGCGCTGCGCCCGCTCGGGCCGTTCGAGCGAGGGCTGGACGTGTGCTGCGGCACCGGCGCGGGCGTCGGGGTCCTGCGGCCCCTGTGCCGGGGGCCGGTCACGGGCGTCGACTTCAGCTCCGGCATGCTCGCGCAGGCGCGCCGCGCGCACCCGGACGCCACCTGGGTGCGGGCCGACGTCCGCGCCCTGCCCTTCGACGCGGCCTTCGACCTCGCCGTCAGCTTCGGGGCGCTCGGGCACTTCCTGCCCGCCGAGCGGCCCGCCCTCTTCGCCGGCGTGCACCGCGCCTTAAGACCCGGCGGGCTCTTCGCCTTCCCGATCGGCGCGCCGCCGCCCGTCAGCACCGCCCGCTACTGGGCGCTGCAGGGCTTCGACCTGGCCATGCGGGTGCGCAACGCCGTCTGGCGCCCGCCGTTCGTCATGTACTACGGGACCAGTTGGCCGCGGGCCGTCCGTGACGACCTGGTCGCGGCCGGGTTCAGCGTGACGGCGGTCCCGCTGACGGCGCTGGGGCGGCGCGAGGACGGCAGCCCGCGCTGCCGCCTCCTCCTCGCCCGCAGAACGTAGCCATCGAGGTGCTGATGCCGGCTGCGAGGCCGCGTGGCCGGTCAGGGTGACGCCGGCCGGGTGCGGCGGGCGTAGGCGCGGGCCGCGCGGGCGCGGTCGCCGCAGCGCGTGGAGCACCAGTGGCGGCGGCCGTGCCGCAGCAGGTACCGGTTGCAGGGGGCGGACCCGCAGTCGGTGAGCCGGTCGGCGTCGGGGCCGGTGAGCAGGTCGGCCGTGTTGGCCGCGAGGGTCGCCAGCGCGTGGTCCAGGATCGCGTTGGTCGGGCACGGCGCCGCCCGGTAGGGGCCGGTCTTGTCGTCCCAGTACAGCAGGTCGGCCGTGGGCGCCCTGCTCAGCGCGTCGTTGACGGCGGACAGGGCCGCGGGCAGGACGGGCAGCCCCGCGACGCGGGCGGCGAACAGCGCCCTGATGTGCTCGCGCAGCGAGCGCAGTTGCGTCGCGCACATCTCCTGCACGCCGGCGTCGGCCGGCGCGAGGCCGCGCTCGTGGAGCCAGCGGTTCGCCGACGCGGGGGTGCCGAGCGCGTCGACGAACACCCCGCCGGGCAGCGCGATGGCGCTGTTGACGAAGTCGAGGGCGAGGTAGTCCGCCGCGCCCGGCGCGGGCGGCGGCATGGACTCGGCGATCGAGGGCTCGCTCATGACTCTCATGGTACGGGTTGCGCTCGTCCGTGAGACACGGTTACCTTCATCACGGATACACCGTCTCTCATCCGTGAGGTGTCTGGATGGCCAGCTTCAGCACGACCACCGAGCAACTCCCCGTCCGCGTCTTCGGCGGCCCGACCGCCCTGTTCGAGTACGGCGGCCTGCGCTTCCTGACCGACCCCACCTTCGACGAGCCCCGCGAGTACCACGTACCGGGCGGCCGGCTGACCAAGACGGCTCCGCCCGCCGCCGCGCCCGCCGACCTCGGCCGCATCGACGTCGTCCTGCTCTCCCACGACGAACACCCCGACAACCTCGACGACTCCGGCCGGGCGCTGCTCGCCGGCGTCCCGCTCACCCTCACCACACCCGGGGGCGGGCAGCGGCTGGGCGACGGGGCTCGGGGGCTGGCCGACTGGGAGCCGGTCGAGCTGGAACGTCCGGGAGGCGGCACGGTCACGGTCACCGGCGTCCCCGCCATCCACGGGCCCGGCCCCCGGGAGGAGGTCGAGCCGATCACCGGGCAGGTCGTCGGGTTCGTCCTGACGGGGGAGGGGCTGCCGACGGTCTACGTCAGCGGTGACAACGCCTCGCTCGACGCGGTCGAGCTAATCGCCGGGCGGTTCGGGCCGGTGGACACCGCGATCCTCTTCGCCGGGGCCCCTCGGTTCACCGTGCTGTTCGACAACGCGCTGATCGTTCTCGACAGCGTTCAGGCCGCTCAGGCCGCCAGGATCCTCGGTGCCCGACGGGTGGTTCCGGTGCACTACGAGGGCTGGGCGCACTTCACGGAGGGGCGGGAGCAACTGCTGGCCGCCTTCGCCGACGCCGGGCTCGCCGATCGGCTGGACCTTGGGGAGCAGGGCTGACCCGACGGGCGGCGGGCGGCCGCGGTGCGTCCCAACGGTCGGAACATCGTTCACGTCCGTTCGGCATTGTGATCGCGGAGAGTATCTTGCAGATATGGCCAACGGTGCGGCACACGGCAGGCCGATCGGCCGCGACGCCGAGCTCGACCTCCTCGCCGGCGCGGTGTCGGGCGCGGCCGGCGGGTCGTTGCGGGCCGTGGCGGTGCGTGGCGATCCGGGGATGGGCAAGACGCGGCTGCTGGCCGAGCTGGCCGCCCTGGCGCGGGCTCACGGCTTCGCCGTTCACCATGGTCAGGCGACGGAGTTCGAGCGTGACGTGCCGTTCGGCGTCTACCTCAACGCGTTCGAACCGCAGCCGGGCGATCCAGGCGGCGACGCGCTGACCGAGCTGCTGCTGGACGCCACCGGCCCGTCCGAGGCGCGGCGGGCGGGGCTCGACCGCTACCGGCTCTTCCAGCGGGCGCGCCGGCTCATCGAGGACCAGGGCGCCGCGGGCCCGGTCGCCATCGTGCTCGACGACCTGCACTGGGCGGACCAGTCGTCGGTGGAGCTGACCGAGTATCTGCTGCGCCGCCCGCCGCGGGCGCCGCTGCTGCTGGCCACCGCGTACCGCGCGGCCCGGGTGCCCGCCGGGATCGCCCACGCGGTCGCCCAGCTCGGCGACGCGACCGCCGACATCAGCCTCGCGCCGCTGGGCGAGGCGGACGTGGCGGCGCTGCTGCCGCGGGCGGACCGGGCCCGGCGGCGGCTGCTGTACCGCACCACCGGCGGCAACCCGCTCTACCTCCAGGTGCTCGCCGGCGCGGACGTGGAGACGCTGACCGCCCTCGCGGAGGCGGGGGACGCGGCGACCGGCGCGCCGGAGCGGGCGCTGCTGGACGTGCTCAGCACCGAGCTGACCGCGCTGACGGCGGACGTCCGGCAGGTGGCCTGCGCGGCGGCGGTGGCCGGAGAGCCGATCTCGCTGGACCTCGTCGCGTCCATCACCGAGCTGCCCCAGACCGTCCTCGACCGCGCCGTGGACCACCTGGTCGGCGTGGGGCTGGTGGTCGAGGCCGACGCCTGCTTCCGGTTCCGGCACCCGCTGGTGCGGGCGGCGGCGTACTGGATGGCGGGCGCGGCGTGGCGGCTGCGCGCGCACGACCGGGCGGCGGAGCATCTGCGCACCGGCGGCGGCCCGCTGCAACTGCTGGCCCACCACACCGCGCGGTCGGCGCGGCACGGCGACGCGCAGGCGGTGCGCACGCTGGAGGCGGCGGCCGCGGCGGCGCTGGACGCGGCCCCGTCCACTGCCGTCCGCCTGTTACGGACCGCGCTGCGGCTGCTGCCGGACGAGGCGGAGCACGCCTCGTGGCGGCTGCGGCTGCAGTGGGCGCTGGGCCGCGCGCTGGGGGTGACCGGCGAGCTGGCGGCCAGCCGGCGCATCCTCCAGGAGGTGATGCGCGGGCCGGACCGGCTGCGGATCGCGGCGGTGAGCTTCTCCTCGATGGTCTACCGGCTGCTCGGCGACTTCGACGAGGCCAAGGCGCTCGTCACCACCGAGCTGACCCGGCCGCACGCCCGCGACCGCTCGACCAGCCTGGCCCAGGTCGGGCTGGCCGCGGTCGAGCTGATGGGACGGGAGCCGGGCAGGGCCGGGCGCACGGCGGCCGGCGCGATCCCGTCCCTGGTGGACGCGGGCGACAGGGCGCTCGAAACGGCCGCCCGCACCATCCACGCCCTGGCCGGGTTACGCGAGGGCCACGTGGCCCGCGGCAGGGACGAGACCGACAGGGCGGTGTGGCTGACCGACGCCATGACCGACGACGTGCTCGCGCCGCAACTGGAGATGGTGGCGCCGCTGGCCTGGGTCGAGCTGCACCTGGGCCGCTACGACGACGCGTCGCGGCATCTGCGCCGCGCCCTGGACATCGCCTACCGGGCAGGGCGCAGCCACAGCGTGCCGTACCTGCTCATCGTGTTGTCCGCGCTGAACGAGCGGCAGGGCCGGCTGGCCGAGGCGGTGACCGCCGCCGAGGAGGCCCGCGAGGCGTCCCGGCTGATCCACAGCCGGGAGACGCTGGCCATGTCCAGCATTCTGCTGCTGCGCCCGCTGTTGTGGCGGGACGGGCCGCGCGCCGCCCTGGAGCTGGCCGAACGGATCTCCGGGACCAGGCCGCGGTCGGGCTGGTGGTCCGGGCTGGCGCTGCTCGACCTCGCGCTGGTCCACGCCGAGGCCGGGCAGCCCGAGCACGCGCTGGCGGCGCTGGCCATGGAGGACCCGGCCGACGAGCTGACCAGCACGTACTGCCTGGCGCTGCAGGCGGTGGCGGCGGCCGAGACCGGCGCCCGGTCGGAAGCGGGCCCGCTGGCGGAACACGCCGTGTCGCGGGCGACCCGGTCGGGCCTGCCGCACCAGCTCGGGTTCGCGTGCCGGGCGCACGCGAAGGTGCTCATGCTGTGCGGGCGTCCGAAGGAGGCGGCCGTCCAGGCGGTGCGCGGCGCCGCGCACTTCGCCGCCGCCGGCGCGCCGGTCGAGGAGGGGCTGACGCGGCAGCTCACCGCCGGGCTGTACGCGGGGCTGGGCGCGGTCCCGCAGGTCCGCGACGAGATCGCGCGGGCCAAGTCCCTGTACGCCGCAGCCGGGGCGGCCTGGCTGTCGGCCGCGCTGGCGCGTGACGAACGCCGCCTGGCGGCCCTGGCGCCGCGCGGGCAGCGGCAACCGGCGGGCCCGCTGTCCGCGCTGACCGCCCGCGAACGGCAGATCGCCGACCTCGCCGTGGGCGGCCTGACGAACCAGCAGATCGCGGAGCGGCTGTACCTGAGCCCCAAGACGGTGGAGGCGCACCTGTCGCGCACCTTCGCCAAGCTCGGCGTCCAGTCGCGGGTCACGCTCACCCAGCACCTGGCCGCCGACGCGCGGGCCAGGGACGACTGAGCAGCCGCCGGCCCGATGTAGGGGGTGGGATAGGGAACCGCCCGATGCTAGCGACGGCCGCGCTGAAGCATGCTGCTGCGGCGAGCCACGCGACCATCAAGGGAGGTTGCCATGTCACCTTCGCATGTCAGAAGGCGGGCCAGGACACGCATCCTGCTGACGGCGTTATGCGCCGCCGTGGGGTTGCTCCTGCCGGCCACCACGGCCGTCGCCGACCAGGTACCGCTGCCGCCCCGGCCCACGATGTCACCGCCGGTGCCGGTCACGCCCCCGCCCGGCGGCCCGGCCCCGACCCTGTCGCCGCCGGTCGTGCTGACGTGCCCGCCGACCTGCGTCGGCGTGCCGGAGCCTGAGCCGTACGACGCGGTCGTCTACGGCGACAGCTACACCAGCGGCGAGGGCGCCAGCCACAACCACAGGTACGTGCCCAAGGCCGACGGCACGGAGGACTTCCGCCACAGGTCCGGCCTGGCGCCCTTCTACGTCGCCTGGGCGGCCCTGGAGATGGGCCGCCACCCGCTTCGCAGGATGGTGCTCACCTCCGAGAAGATGGAGCGGGCGATCGGCCGCGACAACCTCTACTTCCAGGCCTCGTCCGGGGCGTGGCTGAAGCACCTCGACGAGGACCAGATGGAGAAGAAGGGCGGGACGGTCGTCCGCAACCCGCCGCAGACGCACGACGTCCCGACCATGGCCAAGGTCGTGCACTTCGGGCTCGGCGGCAACGACGCCGGCTTCGCCGACCTGGTCGGCACCGCGGCCACGGCGTACCTGGTCCGGCCCAACGGCGCCCTCATGGGCGCGCTGACCTGGGAGGCGGACCAGGAGAAGTCGGTCGCCATGGAGCTGAGCCGGCTGGACCCGCGGATCGCCACGCTGAAGGACAAGGTCGCCCACGGGCTGTGGAGCGTCAGGGAGACCCACCCGGTGGCCGACATCGTGGTCTCGCTGTACCCGCTCGGGGTCAAGGCGTCGGGCAACACCCGCATCCCGGAGATGACCACCACCACGATGGAGATGATCTATCCCTTCGCGGTCCGCGTGAACCAGGCCATCCGCGACGGGGTGGCGCAGTTCCAGGCCAGCTTCCCGCAGACCCGGGTGCACATCTTCGACCCGAACACCGCCGGGCCGAACGGCACCAGCGTGGTCGCCGGACATGAGCTGGGCCAGCCCGACTCCTACTTCCAGGGCCTCGTGCACCGCCCGGACGTGCTCATCGGCAAGCCGTTCCAGTCGTACCAGGAGAGCTTCCACCCCAACGAGCCCGGCTCGGTCGCCATCGGCAAGGCGCTGGCCACCTTCCTGGCGGCGAAGCTGCCGGCGCTCTTCCCGAACGGGCCCGACTTCAGCGCCCTCAGCATGAACCCGCGGCCGCTGGCCGCCTCGCCGGACGACGCCCAGGCGGTGCTGGAATGGGCGGCCACCAACGGGGCGCAGCTCTGCGAGGACACCGACCTCGACAGCCTGTGCCGCTCCATCACCCCGACCGGCATCGTCCTGTCGAAGGACCTGTGGTTCGACCCCGACCGGGTCAGGCCGTTCCCAGGCCCGCCGGTTCCCGGCGGCCCCGACCAGGGCACGCCGGGCGGTGGCGGCGGGGGAGGATCCCCCGGGATCCCGGCCGAGTACATCCCCAAGGATCCGTGCGACATCTTCCGGCCGGTCCGGTACGAGTACTACGCGGGGGTGAAGGTGCAGGGCGGCCCCTTCCAGACGCCGGTGACCATCGAGGAGATCGTCATGGCTCCGCGCAAGCCGAAGTGCGTCCCGGGCGTGGGGCTGATCTTCGAATGAACCCGTGGGCAGGGGCCGCCGCCCTCGGCGGCCCCTGGTCACAACACGATCGGCAGCCGGTCGTACCCGCGTACGGTGCTGCTGTGCAGCCGCGCCGCCCGCTCGTGATCGACGTCCCAGACAGGGAAGCGGCGCAGCGTCTCCGCCAGGCCGACCCGCCCTTCGAGGCGGGCCAGGGCCGCGCCGAGACAGAAGTGGATGCCGAGGCCGAACGCGAGGTGCCCGTCGAAGTGGCGGCGCACGTCGAACCGATCGGCGCCGGCGAAGACGCGTTCGTCCCGGTTGGCCGCCCCGGTGAGCAGCAGGACCTTGGCGCCGGCCGGGATCGTCGTGCCGTGCAGCCGCACCTCGCGGGTGAGCGTGCGCCCCTGCACGGGGGACGGGGCCTCGTACCGCAGGATCTCCTCGACGGCGTTGCGCAGCAGCGAGGGGTCGGCGGCCAGCGCGGCACGCTGACCGGGATGCGCGGCGAGCAGCGCGCACGCCCAGCCGAGCAGCCGGGCCACCGTCTCGGTGCCGCCGCTGACCAGCAGCCCGGCGAAGTCGGCCGCCTCGCCGGTGGTGAGCCGCCGCACGCCCTCCCCGGTGGACACCTCGGCCTCGACCAGCGCGGTCATCAGGTCGTCGCGCGGGCTTCTGCGGCGGGCCTCGACCTGGTCGCAGAAGTACGCGTGCAGCCGCATCATGGCGGCGAAGGACACCTCGTTGACGACCCCTCTGCCCTCCTCGATGTGGAAGGCCCTGTCGATCTCCTCGCGCACCTCCTCGCGGTCCGCCGGGTCGACGCCGATCAGCTCCGAGATCACCCTCGACGGGAGCTGCACGGCGAAGTCCTGGACGTAGTCGAACCCGCCGCCGCCGACGTGCGGTTCGAGCAGCTCGGCGCAGAGCGCGCGGACGTAGTCCTCCAGCAGCGCGATCCGGCGGGGCGTGAACGCGCGGGAGACGAGCGTGCGCAGCGTCGTGTGCGCGGGCGGGTCCGTGAAGAGCATCATGCCGCCGCCCATCGGCTCGCTCGTCATGAGCTCCAGCACGGTGCCGTACGCGGAGCTGAAGGTGCGCGGATCCCGGCAGGCGGCCTCCACGTCCGCGTACCGGGACAGGGCGTGGAAACCGAGCTTGTCATTGTGGTAGACGGGCTGCTCGTCGCGCATCCTGCGCCACAGCGGATACGGGTCGAGGTCGATCGTCGGGTCGAACGGGTCCCAGTACAGTTCGGTCACGGCGGACCACCCCTCAGCTACTGAGCCTCACCATGCCAACGAGTCTGCGGGGGTGACGCCCTCCGGCGCCACCCCCCGTCATGGCCGCCCGTCAGGCGTTCATGTCGATCTTGTGCGAGCAGAGCTCCCTGCCCAGCCTGGCCGGGTTGCTGTCGGCCTTGCCGAAGTGCGCGGCGGCGGCGTCGAACCGCGCGGCCAGCGCGCTGCCGTCCGCCACCTCGACCAGCCCGCCGCTCTCGGTGGCCCAGGAGGAGTAGGTGTCGGAACGGTACTCCTGGCCGTAGAGCTGCGAGACGATGTCCTTCAGCCCGCCCTTGCCGTTGAACATGGCGTGCGAGCCCCACCCGACGTAGGCGCGCGGATACGCCAGCCCCCGGCCGACCGTGGTGCGGTCGTCCCCGCTGATGCTCTCCGCCCGGTCCCACGACAGGCCACGGTGCTTGCCGTGGGTGCTCATCAGGAACCAGGACCTGTCCCAGGTCCCGTTCGCGTCCTTGTTCCAGACGACCTCCACGTACTCGAAGTCGTGCGGGTGGCCGCCGCCCGCGAAGTAGCTCCTGGCCAGGTAGAGCGAGTAGACGACGCGGATCTCGTTCGCGTTGCAGTGCTTGGCGGTGTAGTAGGTCGGGAACGGCGTGCCGACCCGCGCGCAGCCGCTGTCGCTGTCGGGCCACGCGGTGACCTTCGCGCCGGCGGCGGGAGCGCCGTCGGCGCCGAAGGCCGGCTGGGGCCAGCAGGGGTCGTTGTTGTGGGCCCGGGCGAACAGCCAGAGGGGCGCCGACCAGTTGGCGAAGTCCCGCATCGACCAGCCGGCGGACTCAGTTCCCGCCTCGGCGGGCACCGAGGCGGCTGCCACGAACGCCAGGGAGGCAAGGACAAAGGTTGCGATGCGCCGCAACATGTGATGCTCCTTTCCGTGCAGCCGATCGGCGGCTGCACACGGGAGCTTGTACGGGGTGCGGCGCACGCCGAGTTCAGCGCTGAACTGCGTCCTTTTCCTCATTCGCGTTTCCGGCCAGGACACAGTGGGTGCCGGTGAAGATCGTCGGCATGCACTTGTTGCAGTGGACGCACAACGAGCGGGTGCCCGGCCGCTCGCGCAGCCGGTTGATCAGGTCGGGCTCGCGCAGCAGCGCGCGGGCCATGGCGACGAACTCGAAGCCCTCGGCCATCGCCAGGTCCATGGTGGCGCGCTCGCTGATGCCGCCGAGCAGCACGAGAGGCAGCTTCAGCGCGGCCCTGAACTGGCGGGCGGACTCCAGCAGGTACGCCTCCCGGTAGGGGTAGGCGCGGATGAACCGGCCGCCGGCCAGCCGGAGGCCCAGCCGTACGGGCTGCTTGAACGTGGCGGCGAACTCGGCGACCGGCGCGTCGCCCCGGAACAGGTACATCGGGTTCAGCAGGGAGCTGCCGGCGGTCAGCTCCAGGGCGTCGAGGCTGCCGTCGCGTTCGAGCCACCGGGCGACCTGGAGGCTCTCGTCCAGCCAGAGGCCGCCGGGCACGCCGTCGTCCATGTTGAGCTTGGCCAGGATCGCGATGCGGTCGCCGACGGCGTCGCGGACGGCGCGGGCCGCGCCGAGCGCGACCTTGGCCCGGTTGGCGAGCGAGCCGCCGTACTCGTCCTTGCGCCTGTTGAGCCTGGGGGAGAGGAACGCGCTGGCGAAGTAGTTGTGGCCGAGATGGATCTCCACGGCGTCGAAGCCCGCCTCGACGGCCAGCCTCGCGGCGGTGGCGTGCGCGGCCGTGACGCGCTCGATGTCGGCGACGGTCGCGCGCCGCGTCAGCCGCATCGCCTGCGGGTTGAACGACGCCGTCGGGGCCAGCGCGGGCAGCCGGGTGGATCTCGCGTTGGCCACCGGCCCCGCGTGGCCGAGCTGGGCGGAGACGGCAGCGCCCTCGGCGTGCACGGCGTCGGTGAGACGGCGCAGCCCGGGCAGGGCGTCCTGGCGCATCCAGAGCTGGTGCCGCTGGGTGCGGCCCTCGGGCGCGACGGCGCAGTAGGCGACGGTGGTCATGGCCGCGCCGCCGGCGGCGTGGGCACGGTGGAAGGCGATCAGGTCGTCGCTGACGAGGGCGCCTCTGGCCATGCCCTCGAAGGTGGCGGCCTTGATGACGCGGTTGCGCAGCGTGAGGGGGCCGAGTGCGGCCCGGTCGAACACGTCCATGGCAACCTCCCGGGTTGCGGTGTCCCTACCGGTCGATGGCGGTACGCCCATCAAAGCGCATGGCGCCCAGGGCGCGTTCGATGAGTTCGCCGGGGAACGGGGTGGCCCGGCTGGTGCCGTACAGGTGCCAGTAGAAGCCGTTCATGGCCGCGGCCACGGGCGCGTACCGGCGGATCGCCGCAGCCACGGCCGGCGGGGCGCCCTCCGGCTCCGCGCCCTCCGCGCACGCGCGCACGTACTCGTTGCGCCGGATCGGCAGGCCGCCCACCGGCACCGCCACCCCGCACACGGCGGTGACGAGCCAGTTGACCAGCCGCATCATCGCGTAACCGAGGTCGTGCGTGCGGTTGCGGTGCAGGAACTCGGCCTCCTGCTCCGACAGGTCGAAGCGGGAGGAGGTCGCCAGCCCGAAGTCGGTGAGGTAGAGGCGTTCGCCGTCGGTGAGAATGTTGCCGAAGTGGCCGTCGAAGTGCGTCAGCTCCTGGCCGTTCATGAAGGCCACGTCGGCCAGCATGCACGACTCCAGCAGGGCGCCCGCCGCCGCCGCGGCGTCCGGGCCTGCGGCGCGCCGGGCGGCGAGCCAGCCGCCGAGGTCGCGGGGGATGTACTCCTGGAACAGCACGACGGAGGCCGACGCGCCGGCGAGGGCGTGCAGCCGGTCGCGCACGCCCGGCGCTCCGTCCCAGTACCGGACGACGGCTTCCACGTCGGCGTGCTCGTCGGTGGGCGGCGGCGCGCCCGGCAGCACCCGCCAGTGATACAGCAGCGGGAAGGACGCCGTGCGCCCGGCCAGCACCCAGTCGGTCGTCATGACGCAGGCCGCCAGCTCACGCCACGCGCCGAAGCCCGGCGAGCCGAAGGCGGCGATCCCGTACTGGCAGACCGGCGGGATCCCGAACAGGTTCGCGGTCGACATCTCGTTGCCCGGCCGGCGCTCCAGGTCGGTCAGGGGGACACGCTTGGCGAAGACCGGCACGTCCTCGACGGTCAGCAGAGCCGAGGCGCCGCCGATGCCCGAGCCCAGCGGGCGCGCCCGCTCCAGCGACTCGGCGAGCCGCCGGTCGCTGAGGGACGCCAGCGCGCTCGCGACGTCGGCGTGGCGGCGGGCACGGGCCTCGTGCGACATGTCCATGTACGGGTCCCCTTCGTGGTCGCTCTACGCTGCGGCCTTCACCAGGTCACGGCCACGCGGCGGGGCCACCGCGCCCGTGGTCCGCGTCTCGTCCGCGTGGTCGTCGAGCCGCATCGCGTCCTTGAGGAAGCCGGTGCGCTCCTTCTCGAAGGCGGCCGACCCCGACGGCTCGTCGGACGGCTCGGCCGGGGTGCTCTCCGTGCCGCCGTCCATGCTGGGGATGATCTTACGCGCCCGGGGCACCAGCTTGGCGCAGATGCCGACCGGACGGCGCAGCCTCTGGTCGTATCCGCGCCAGACGGTGCCCGTCCCGCCCGAGCCGATCGGGTCGTCCTCCAGCACGTACCGACCGTCGGCGAGGCTGCGTGGCTCGGTCAGCCGGTGGGCTCGGTGCCCGGGTCTTCGTCGCCCTCGACCGGTTCCTCGCCGTCGTCCGCCACCTCGCGCCGCTCCTCCTCCGCCTTCGCCTCCGGGTCGGGCGGCGGCTCCACCGGCTCGGCGGGGATCGGCCGCGGCGTTTCCCGCACCTCGACCCCGGCCCGCGCGGCCAGCGTGTCCGACTCTCCGCAGACCTGGCCGATCGCGGGAGGCATCTCCTCGGGGCGTTTGTCATCCATGACCCCGCAACTGCCCCCGGCTTGACCGATCAAGCGTGACGGCCGGGCAGTGCGCCGCGGCGGAGCTTCAGGAGGCGGCGGGCTCGTGCGGCAGGGACGCGGCCGGGTGGTGATCGAGAACGTCGAGGATGGCCTCGGCCGTGCCAGGGTGGATGTTCAGCCGCGTCCACGCGCCGGTGATCCGCAGCAGCCGGGCCACGACCCCCTGGACGCCCGCCAGGTGCAGCGCCCCGCCCCGCTCACGCTGAACGGTGTGCAGCCTCTCCAGGACGCGTACGCCGTGGCTGTCCATGAACGTGAGCAGCCCGAGGTCGAGCACCACCGGCAGGCCGGGCAGCAGCCGCAGCCGGACATAGGTTTCCAGCCGGTCGGCGTTGGTGGCGTCGACCTCTCCGATCACGCTGATGAGCACGCCGCCGTCGAGCCGGTGGCAGCCCAGGGTGAGGGACGACGTGGCGGGCTCCAGGCTGCCGCCATGCCGGTGAGCGAGGTGCATGTGCGTGGAGTCCTTCCCGGGCGTGGAGGGGTTTGGGGTGTTACTGGTCCTCTCCTGAAGAGTAATACAGGAAATATGTTACCGGAAGCCGACTTCGTATGAACCGCTTCAGCGTACCGACGTGACCTGGTCGTAGAAGACGCCCAGCCGGTCGATGCGCCAGAGCTGGCCGTACACGATGAGGGTCGCGCCGAACACGGTCGGCCAGACCATCAGCGCGATCAGCCCCCACACCAGCAGGGCGAGCCCGGCGAGCGCGCCGGCCGTACAGAAGCGCTGGACGACCGCGAACCCGGCGGGCATCCGCGAGCGGTCCGCCAGCCACAGCCGCTCGCCGTAGATGCCCCGCGACGACCAGGCGACCGGCCGGTCGATCGGCGGGAAGGCGTGCGGGTTGGCCCACAGCCACAGCACGACCAGCGCCAGCGGCAGCAGCGCCCACCAGCCGATCCACGCGCGGCTCCAGATCGCCAGGATGGCGAGCGGGATGGCGGCGAAGCGCGTCCAGACGCTCCACGGGTTGGCGTGACGCTTCCACGCCTCCTCGCTCATCCCGGCCATCCGCGCGTACCTGTCCAGAACGCTCATGCGAGCATCCCCCTTGCCAGAGTTCTGATGGTGGCGTCGAGCACCTGCTCGTAGGCGGGGCCGAAGCGGTCGCGGTTGACGACGACGAGGCCCGCGGCGCGGATCACCCCGGCGAGGGTCTCGGCCGGGATGTCCGCGACCAGGACGCCGGCGCGCTGCCCGGCGGACAGGTAGTCGAGCAGCGGCGTGACGAGCCGCGGGGTCACGCGGGCGATCTGCTCGGGGCCGACGCGCCTGGTGACCGCCTCCAGCTCGTCCGGCCTGGTGAGGAGGCGCCGGTAGAGCGGGTCGCCGGTGAGCACGCCGGTGATGGCGCGCATGACGGCGACCAGGCTCTCCTCGCCGGGCGGGACGGCGAGCGCCGCCGTGAGCCCGGCGGTCACCCGTGGGGCGCGGCGGAGCATGACCTCCAGGTAGAGCGACTCCTTGGAGTCGAAGAAGGCGTAGAAGCTGCCCTTGGCGATGCCCGCCGGGCCCACCAGCTCGTCCAGCGAGGTCTTCTTCAGACCTTGCGAGGTGAACAGCTCCTCGCCGACGTCGAGCAGCACGCCCGTGATGCGTGCTTTTTCTTCGGACGTGAACGCGACTGCCAAGCTATGACTCCTTCAGTCATTTGTTCATAGCCTAGCAGGGAGGCCCCTGTTACCGCTCGATCATCCGCATCTGCGCCTCGTTGTGGTGCCCGCCCGCGGCCGGAGGCAGGCTGTCGAGCTTCGCCAGTTGCTCGGCGGTCAAAGTGAGGCCGTCGGCTGCCGCGTTCTCCTCCAGCCGGGAGACCCGCTTGGTGCCCGGGATGGGAGCGATGTCGTCGCCCTTGCTCAGCAGCCAGGCGATCGCGACCTGCGCGGGCGTCGCACCGGCCTCGGCGGCGATCGCCTGCACCTCGTCGGCCAGCGCGAGGTTGCGCCGGAAGTTCTCGCCGGTGAAGCGGGGGTTGGTGGCGCGGAAGTCGTCCGGGCCGAAGTCGCTCTCGGAGCGGATCGCGCCGGTCAGGAAGCCGTGGCCGAGCGGCGAGTAGGCGACCAGGCCGATGCCCAGCTCGCGCAGCAGCGGCAGCACCTCCTCCTGGTCGCGCGTCCACAGCGAGTACTCCGACTGCAGCGCGGCGATCGGGTGGACGGCGTGGGCGCGGCGGATGGTGTCCAGCCACGCCTCCGACAGGCCGATGTGCCGGACCTTCCCTTGCTGCACGAGGTCGGCGACCGCGCCGATGGTGTCCTCGATCGGGGTCTTCGGGTCCACCCGGTGCTGGTAGTACAGGTCGATGTGGTCGGTGCCCAGGCGCCTGAGCGAGCCCTCGACGGCCCTGCGGATGTTGGCGGGGCTGCTGTCCAGGTTCCACGGTCCGTCGCCGGCGTGGGAGACCAGGCCGTACTTGGTGGCGATGACCGCCTGGTCGCGGCGGCCCTTCAACGCCTTGCCGAGGAGCTCCTCGTTGACGTACGGGCCGTAGATCTCGGCGGTGTCGAGGAACGTGACGCCCAGGTCGAGGGCGCGGTGGATGGTACGGATGGACTCGGCGTCGTCGCTGCCCGCACCGGTGTAGCCGTGGGACATGCCCATGCAGCCCAGCCCGATGCGGGAGACGTCCAGATCGCCCAGCTTGATGTGCTTCATGATCACCTTTCGGGGTCAGCGCCCGTCCGGGGCGTTGAGGTCCTGGGTGGCCGCCCAGCTCGCCAGCATCCGCAGCCCGTCGGCGGCCGGCGTGCCGGTGGCGGCCGTGTACACGTTGAGGATCAGGCCGGGCTCGGACGTCAGCTCCATCGACTCGAAGTCCAGATCGAGGCGGCCGACGACCGGATGGCGCAGCCGCTTGCGGCCACTGCGGTGGAACCGCACGTCGTGGGAGGCCCAGCGCTGCCTGAACACCCCGCTGCGGGTGGAGAGCTCGCCGACCAGCTCGATCAGGTCCGGGTCGTACGGGTTGCGGCCCGCCTCCAGGCGGAGCATCGCGGCGGCGTCGCAGGCGATCCTGTCCCAGTCGACGAAGAACTCGGGGGCGGTCTCGTCGAGGTAGAGGAAGCGGGTGGTGTTCGGGGGGTGGCGCGGGGTGGCCAGGATGGGGGCGTAGAGGGCTCGGGCCAGGCGGTTCGTCGCCAGGATGTCGTGACGGCCGTTGCGCACCCAGGCGGGCGCGTCGGTGATCGCGTCCAGCACCTGCTGCACCGCGGGCCCCACGCCGGTCGGCGACCTGCGGCCCCGCCGGGCACCGGAACCGGCCGGCGGCGCGTTGTCGCGGCGGGCACCCGAATCGGTCGGGGGCGTGCCGTCGCGGCGGGCACCCGAACCGGTCCCGGGCGTGCCGTCGCGGCGGGCACCCGAACCGGTCCCGGGCGTGTCGTCACGCGGGGCGCCGGGACCGGGCGGCGGCGCGCCGGCGTGCCTGGCGCTGGGACCGGACGCGCGGGCCAGGGCGAACAGGTGCTCGTGCTCCGCCTCGTCCAGTTGCAGGGCGCGGGCCAAGGCGTCCAGCACGCTGTCGGAGGCGCCGGCCAGGTTCCCCCGCTCCATCCGGACGTAGTAGTCGATGGACACCCCCGCCAGCATCGCGACCTCCTCCCGCCGCAACCCCTTGACCCGGCGGTTGCCGCCGTAGGCGGGCAGCCCCGCCTGCTGCGGCGTGATGCGCGCCCGCCGCGAGCTGAGGAACTCACGAACCTCGGCACGAAGATCGATCCTGCCCATGCCTCCAGCGTATGCACATCGGCCCAGGTGAAGGAGGTAAGGCCAGTACCCCCCGGCGCGCCCGGTGCCCGTAGGATGGCCCGCCAGCGTCAACCTCGCACGACAGGAGAGGCACCAGCACCATGGCGAACCGGGACGCCACCGCACTCGACGACCCGGTGGGCGCGTCCCTGCGCGGCCACCACGCCCACCTCGCCCGCCGCCTCGGCAGGGCCGCCACGTACCAGCCGGGGGTGGCGACGTTCTCGGCGGTGAGCGCCGACCCGGACCCACAGGAGTGGGCCGACCTCGCCCGGCTGCTCGGCCGCGGCGAGGTGGCCGACATGTTCAGCTCCACGGCGGTGCCCCCGCCGGACTGGGAGCCGGTCTTCAGCCTGGCAGGCCGCCAGCTCATCTGGACGGGCCCCGCCCGCGTCCCAGCCGCGAACGGGGTAACCGAACTCGGCTCGGACGACGTGCCCGAGATGCTCGACCTCGTCACCCAGGCCAAACCGGGGCCGTTCTGGCCGCGTACCCGCGAACTCGGCACCTACCTCGGCGTCCGCGAGGGGGACAGGCTGGTGGCGATGGCGGGTGAGCGGCTGCGGCCGGAGGGACACACCGAGATCAGCGCCGTCTGCACCGCACCCGAGTCGCGGGGGCGAGGCTACGCGGCCCGGCTGGTCGGCGCGCTCGTCGAGCGGATCACGGCACGCGGCGAACGACCCTTCCTCCACGTGGCCGAGGCGAACACCGGGGCGATCGCCTTGTACGAACGACTCGGGTTCGAGACGCGCCGCCCTGTGACCTTCCGGGGGTATCGCATCCCCTGATCCCGCGGGTCAAGGCTGCTGGCTATGTCGCTGACCTCCTGTTTCTCCTCCGATGGGGGGCGGTGCGAGGGGAAGGGAGACCGCGGGTCGCGGACAGCTGTAGAGGTCGGACGTCATGGCGAGGCTGGCGTGCCGCAGCCTCGCCGAGGTGATCTTCATGTCGTTGCCCGCGGCGAGCGACAGCGTGGCCGCGCCGTGACGCAGATCGTACAGCCGGATCGGTGGCAGCCCGGCAGCGAAGGCTGGGCGGTGGCGCCGTACGGCTTCTTGCCTGTGCCGCTTCACGTCCTCGACCAGCGGCGGAACCAGTGGCGGCGGGTCCGGAAGAACGTCACCAGGAACATCACCTGGATGCCGCCCTCGACCAGGATGAGCAGCGCCGCATCGACCGCGGCGAGGGCGGGACCGCCGTGGAACCCGGCCCACAGGGCCGTCAGCGCGTGAGTCAGCCCGCTGATGATGATCGGGGCGCCGTAGAAGGCGAAGACCGTCAGGGTGATGGAGCTGCCCAGGGCGAGGGCGACGGCGTAGATCCGTACGGCGCGGCGCTCGTGCGCGGCGAGGTCGCCGGTGGGGTCGCCGGTGGGGTCGCCGGTGGGGTCGCCGGTGGGGTCGGCCGACGGCGGGTCGGGCTTTCTGAAGGGGGTGAGTGCCTTGGCGAGCAGGTAGCGGACGTAGCGCAGACCGTCGCCGAACAGGTCCTTGCACCGCAGCAGGTCGCGGAGCACGAAGTAGAGGTCGGTCCGCATGTAGATCTGTGCCTGCAGGGGCAGGCACAGCAGCGTGGTCAGGATGAAGGCCCGCAGCAGAGCCTCGGCCGGATCGGGCAGCGGCAGGTACGCGACGGCCAGCAGCATCGTCGCGATGAGCAGCACGTCGGAGGCCATTCCGGCCAGATACACGCGGTAGCGGTGCCGCCGGGGAACTCCCCAGATGGCGCTCACGTCTGTCTGCACGACGAGATAGTGCAGCCGGGTGCCGAACCCGATCCGCGCCGGCGCGCCGAGCGAACGCGCCGCGATCAGGTGCATCATCTCGTGCACGCTCGCGACGACGGAGAAGAACGCCGTGTTGACCAGCACGGACAGGCCGGTGTACCCGCTCCAGAAGAAGTCCTGGTGGCGGGGGAACAGACCGGGCTCGGCCAGCACGGTCAGCGCCGCGGCCGCGACGACGGCGAGCCAGAGCAGCTTCATCGGCCGGGCGAAGACCCATCGCACGTGCCGCTCGGTGATGCCCTCGAAGTGGCCGGCCACCGGCGCGGACGCCGGTCCGGGCAGCGGGATCCCGTCGATCTCCGCCACGAAGTCCAGGTCGGCCAGCGACTCCACGAAGTCGGCCACGTCCAATTCGACGTCGTGCTCGGCGGCGACGGCGGCTTCGACCTCCGCGACCGGCCGTCCCTCGCCGAGCAGGCGGATCACCGCCCCGCACACCGCGGGCAGCTCGACGAACTCGCCGAGGTCGGCGCGGCCGACGATGATCGCTTCCGGGTCGTCGTCGTCGGGACGGACGACGAGAGGGTGGAGCCGTACGACGCTGCCCGCGCCGACCTCGGCCGCCTGGGTGCTCACGTGCTCACCGTGCTCCCGGCCCGCAGACCGGGCACTCCTCGTCACGCGGGACGTCGATGAAGTACTGGTGGTCCCACACGGCCAGGTTCCAGTGGAAGACCCTGCCGCGGGTCTGCGCCGGCAGGCCGCCGAGCTGGTACAGCACCTCCAGCGCGCACAGGTGGCCGCTGATGTTCGCGCTGGCCGCGACCACCGCGTTCGGCCGCGACTCGGGCAGCAGCCGCCCGAGCTCCTTCTCCTTGCGCGCCTCCTCCTGCCGATCGAGGCAGGCCCAGCAGCCCGTCTCCCCCGGTACGAACGAGCCCACGACGACCATCGGCCCGGTGTACAGGCTCATGAACCACGGGGTGCCGGTGCGCAGGGCCGCCTCGTTGGTCCACTGGACGATCTCCGGGTGCGGCTCGTCCGCGCACAGGACGAACAGGTCGCAGCCGGCCATCAGCTCCACGACGTCGCCGGGGCCGGTCACCTTGGTCTCGCTTTCGGTCACGAGGACCGCGCCGTTCATGGCCCGCAGCCGTGCGGCCGCCTGGCCGACCTTGGACCTGCCCACGTCCGTCTCGGCGTACAGGAGCTGGCGGGTCAGGTTCGACTCCTCGACGCTGTCGAAGTCGGCCAGCCGCAGCGCCCCGATGCCGCTCGACACCAGCCCCGCCGCGACGGCCGATCCGGTGCCGCCCACGCCGAGCAGGCTCACCCGCGCTTGCTTGATCCTGGACTGGACGTCGTGCGGCGACGTGCGCGGCGCGGTGTCGATCCAGCCGAAGAAGTGGCGGGCCGACTCGTATCTGGCGATCTCCCGTTCGCTGAGATTCGCCGGTACGGGTGCGCCGGCGTCCTCGACGAAGCCGCTGTCGACCAGGTCCTCGATGACGGCGCGCACGCTGTCGTCGTCCACCCCGGGATGGGTCTTGCCGAAGTCGGCGCAGATGTCGCCGACGGTCCTGGTGCCGTCCATCAGGGTCAGGATCGCGGCGATGCTGCCGTCCTCGTCATCGTCTATCTCGGAGGCCACGCCGAACTGGGACAGCCCGATGACGATGCGGTTGCCGGGCAGCACGAACGGCTGGTGCACCCGTTTCACCCTGGGCAGACGCACTCGGCCACCCTCTCCTTCACGCGATGGAAGCGGAACCGGCCCGGCGATGGCCGGGCCGGTCCCGCGTGATCGTGAATCAGCCGCTGGCTCCGCCGCGGTTGATGGTGGTTTCGATCTTCTCAAGCTTCCTGATCTTGACCTCGAGCTTCTTCTTCTTCATCGACATCTCCTCGCTCTCGATCTCGAACCCGGCGGCTCCGAGGACGACCGGTGCAAGCATCCGGCGGAACATAAGTCCCGCTCGTCACCGCCTTAACATCCAAGATCATCACATGGGGCAAGCGTGGCGGTCAATGCGAATGCTCCCGAATCAGCCTCGTCCGGACCATCCATCCTCATCGACCGCGCCCCGACCCAACGGCGTCACCCGGACGAAAGGCTCAGTGCGCTGGTTCAGGACATAGGAAACCCATGGCGCAAGACCAGAGAAACTTCAACTGACCTCATAGGAGCCCAGCCACAGGCCCCATCTCCGTCCTGCCCTCGTTGCCCGGCCGGTGCGTGCCGCCCTGCCCATCGGTCAAGAGCACTGGACGACGATGCCCTCCATCACACCCACCGCAGGAGACGAAGTCGTCGGCGGTGTCAACACCCACCAAGACACCCACACCGCCGCCGTGATCGACCGAGTCGGCCGGAATCGTGGGGCGGCGAGGGCATCACTCCAGGGTTACAAGCTCGCCTCCTCTCCTGACGTGGAGACCGAACCGGGCGAGTCCGGGTTGTCTTGGGGCGAGCAAGGCGGCCGTCAGGTTCTCCTGCCCTGCACGGCGGCGAGGGTGACGAGCTCGCTGAGCTTGGTGCGCAGGGGCATGGTGCCGGCCGGGTCGAGTTCGTCGAGCAGGGCGCGGGCCCGGCGCAGTGTGCCGAGGGCCGCTGCCAGGTGATGCGCGGAGATCTGCGCGTCGGCCAGCGCGAGCAGCGTCTCTGTCTGCTTGAAGCGCTGCTCGTCCGAGAACAGGGCCAGGGCGCGTTCGTAGTAGCCGATGGCCTGTTCATGGTGTCCGAGACGGAGGCTGATGTAGCCGAGACTGTCCAGCGAGTAGGCCTGCCCAGGATGGCCGAGCTCCTGCTGGATGGCGAGCGCCTCGGCGCAATGGCGCAGCGCCTGTTGGTGTTCTCCGCGTTGGGCGTGTATCCAGCCGATGTTGTTGAGGCAGCGAGCCTCCTCGGCGCGATGGCCGGCGGCGCGGACGAGGGCGAGCGCCTGTTCCGCGTGGCTGATCGCGTCCAGGTCGCCGTCCGCCCCCAGCCGCCCCAGAAAGGCATGGACGTTCGCCTGACCGAGCTCATCGCTGACCTCGCGGTAAAGGTCGATGGCGGCCAGCAGGTGGGTGTGAGCGGCCGCGGTGTTCATCAGTTCGACATATGCCTGGCCGAGGCCGAAGTGAGCGTGCGCCTGACCGGCTCGGTCAGCCTGACGGGTCGCGGCGGCCAGCGCGATCCGGGACACGCTCACTTGGTCGTTGAAGTGGCCCTGCTGGTAGAGGAAGAGCCGCATGGCGTAGGCCAGTTGCCAGACATGCGTGTCGAGGTTGACGGCAGCGGCCTTCCGGATCGTCATGAGGAGCGTGCGACGTTCGCGACGGAACCAGGCCAGCGCTTGCCGGCGGTCGGCGAACGTCTGCGGGACCACGGCCGACTGCGTGACCGGTGGCGTAAGGGGAGTGCGGTGATAGGACTGGAGTCTCTGGTTGCCGTTCAGGGCGGCGTGCAGGTAATGGTCGAGCAGCCGGCGGAACGCGGCGTGCCGCTCGGCGGGAGAGTCCTCGGCGTGCGCCTGCTCTCGGGCATAGGTCCACAGCAGGTCGTGGCTGGTGTATCTGCCGGGCGCGGCCTCGTTGAGGAGCTGCGTCCGATGCAGTTCGGCCAGCAGCCGCCGGGTCCGCGGCACGGGAACGTCCGCCAGGTTGGCGGCGGCCGCCGTGTCGATCTCGAGCCCCTCGCGCAGGCCCAGTAACCGGAACAGGCGTGCGGCCTCCGGAGTGAGCGCGCGGTAGGACCAGGAGAACACCGAACGGACGTCGCTGCGTGGTTCACCGCCGTCGAAGGCGTCGAGGCCGAGGTCCGGGAGCAGCGAGGCCAAGGGGAAACCGGGCCGGGCGGCCGCGCGGGCCGCCAGGATGGTCAGGGCGAGCGGCAGCCCGGCGCACCTGCGGATGACGTCGGCCACCGACTCGCGCTGGGCGGCCACATATTCCTCTCCCAGACATCGCTCCAGCAGTTCGCCGGCCTGGACGTCGGGGAACGGGGTCAGCGACACGCGGCGGGCCCCGTGGACGGTGATGAGGTCCGTGAGCTCGACCCGGCTGGTCACCAGGGTCAGGCAGCCGGGCGAGGTGGGCAGCAGGTGGTGCACCTGGCTGGAGTCGCGGGCGTTGTCCAGGAGAATCAGCATCCGCCGGCCGGCCAGCAGGCTCCGGTAGAGCCCTACCTGCGCCTGGAAAGCCGCGGGTATCTGATGGTCGGGCACCTTCAGCACCCCGAGCAGGATCCGCAGCACCTCCACCGGCGAAAGCGGGCGCGCGGCGGGCCCGAATCCTCGGAGGTCCACGTACACGTGCCCGTCTTGAAAGCGGTCGGCCACCTGGTGGGCCCAGTGCACGGCCAGCGCGGTCTTGCCGATGCCGCCCGTGCCGATGATGACGCCGACGGGAACGGCTCGCGAGGGCCCCTCGTCCCCAGCGGGCAGCAAGCTGTCGAGAGCCGCCAGCTCTGCCTGCCGGCCGGTGAAGTGGGCGACGCGGGCAGGCAACTGCCTCGGCACGACGCCGGGGGTGGCCGGCGGAAGGGCTTGTTCCAGCGGCGGCTCCTGCCCGTCGAGGATCGCCCGATGAGCCCTCTGCAGTTCCTCCCCGGGCTCGATGCCGAACTCCTCGACGAAGCGCTTGCGCACCCGTTGGAACGTCGACAACGCATCGACCCGGCGGCCGCACCGGTGCATCGCGCTCAGCAGCAGACAGGCCAGACGCTCTCGCAGCGGGAAGTCGGCGACCAGCGCCGACACCTCGTCGACGATCTCCCAGTGCCGCCCCAGCAGCAGGTCCAGCGCGATGCGGCGCTCCAGCGCGGCAAGGCGTTCCTCCTCGAGATTCGGCGCCACGATGTCGGGCAACCAGCTTCCCGCGACGTCCGGCAACGGGGCTCCGCGCCACAGCCGCAGCCCGGAGCACAGGAGCTCGTGCGCCTTGGCCGGCTCGCACCGTCCCGCGAGGCCGACCAGGTCACGGAAGCGATGCAGGTCGATCGTCTTGCGGTCGGCCGCCAGGCAGTAGCCCTGCGGGGAGGTGGTGAGCACGGCCTGGGGCGCACCCATCCCGGCCGAGACCAGGACGCGGCGAATTCGCGACACGCAGCCTTGCACCGCGTTGCGCGCCAAGGAGGGCGGATCTGCCCCCCACAACGACATGATCAGCCGATCGACGGGCACCGGGCGTCCGGCTTCCAGCAGCAACATCGCCAGCACGGTGCGCTGCTGGGCGGCAGCCGGCCCCAGCCGATGATCACCCTGCCAGATGCCTACAGGGCCGAGCAGGCGGAAATGCGGAGCCTGGCCGAGGTCGTCGGCGCCCTTCCCTGGCGGAGCCGGGAACAAGATCGGCATCACGGGGGGACCTTATACCCGGCTCAGCGCGAAATCAGCGCCGTCTCAGCGGATCGCGTTCTGCTGTTGGCGATCGACCGAGCCATATCTCGCAGGATCGACCCCTAGGAGGGCGCGCCTATGAAGCACGGGCTCTGCAAGACCGTCGAAGGAGCCGCGCCGGCAGGCCCCGATGACGCCCCTCGGCCTCACCTGGGCGGGAGCATGAACGCCGGCCAGGCTCCGCCGGATCGACACCCGCGGCTGCGCCGGCTGAGCGAACGATCCCAGTCGATCGAGGAGTACTGCCGGTCGATCGCCGAGGCCGCCCCGACGGCACCCGCCCCGGCGTCCCGGCAACTCCTGGCCACGGTCGCACGGCAACTGGCCGACCAGGTGCCAGGTCTTGCCCGCGCCGGTCTCGAGCAGGACCTGCGGCGACCGCATACCGTGGTCTCGCTCGCCGAGCACCACGCCTCCATCGCTCACCCGCTGACCATGAGCGCGATCGCGACCCAGGCGCTGTACTCGGGGCTGTCCGGCTCTCCTCTCATCAGCTTCACCTGCGCAACAGTGCCGCTGGACAACGATCTGTTCCCGCGAGGCACGATGATCGCCGGCCGGAAGGTGGCCTTCCTGCCGCAACGCCACCGCGCCAAGTCGCCGCTGACCTGTCCCGCGATGAACACGGAGGACATGTCCGGCAAACTGCGGCAGCTCGAACGCGCAGGGCTGATCGACGCCGCCACGTCCGCCGCCGTCGCTCAGTGGTGGTCACGCATAGCACCTGAAGTCGCCGCCTGCCGGCTCTACTGGCAGCAGGTCTCCCTCCTCAACCAGCGGATCTTCCAGGGAGTGTTCGCGCTGGAGGCGGCTCCTTTGGTGATGCTGCCGATCGAGCTGATCGCGCGCGACATGCTGCTGGCCGACCTTGACCGGGGACGGTACGGCTGGCTCGATCGCAGCCTCTTCGACCCCGCGGCGAGAACCGCGCTGCTGCGCAGCCTGGACGGCATCCGATGTTGCTGGAACGCGGACGCCTCACGTGGCACCTTCCTGTTCTGGAGCGTCGATGAGGCGAATCGGCTGCGACCGGTCTTCCCACGCGGCGACGAACTGACCACGCGGGACGGCCGCGCCGTGTGCCGCATCGAACCGGCGGCGATCCACGCCGCTCTCACGCGCGAAGCTCTCGTCCCGGCCGGCTCGTACGCCCTGATCAGGATCGCCGTCCAGTGCCGGCTACGGCACTTCGGCGGCTCCCTGCAATACGACTACCTGTCCCACATCAAACGGCGGCTCGTCTCGGGGCTGGGCGCGTTCCTCACCGAGGACGAGCTGCGTGGCATCGACCAGGCGCCGGACTCCTACTACGTCGATTTCGCCGAGCACGAGGCGCTCGGCGGCGACCTGGGCCGGCTCAAGAACCCGATCTCCAAGGCTGATCTCGCCTCGTTCGGCGCGGCAAGCATCGGGGAGGCGGCGCGCCGGGCCCTGGACTGGATAGCCACCTCTGTCACGCGGTACTGACCTGCCCCGGCCCGCCGGTGCGGCTTCGACGTGCCCAGGCGAGGACCGGCGACCATCGGAGGAAGTGACCATGAGCCTCATGCACCTACGCCCCGCCGCGCTGGACGACTGGCTGCGGGACTACTACTTCACCGCCGAGATCGACATCAGTTCCAGCGGGGTCGAACCTTATTCCATGGCCGAGTTGCGCGCTCTGGCCGGCATCGGCGTCGACGACCTCGACAACGTCATGTTCCGCGACAGCAGGTCCTGCGGGATGGCCGAGCTGCGCACGGCCATCGCCGATCGCTTCGGCTACGGGGACAGCTCTGAAGTGCTGGTGACGCATGGGTCCGGCGAGGCCGAGCACCTTTTCATGATGACCTTCTTCAGCCCCGGCGACGAGGTCGTCGTCGCGTCCCCGATCTACCACACGCTGGGGGCGATGGCCGCGTCGGTCGGCTGCCGGGTCGTTGCCTGGCACCTGCGTCACGAGGACGGTTTCGCGGTGAACACCGATGATCTGCGGCGCCTGGTCTCGCCCCGGACCCGGGCCGTCATCGTGAACCTGCCGCACAACCCCACCGGGGCGTCGGTCGACACCGCCGCCCAGCAGGAGATCATCAGCATCGCGCGCGGCGTCGGCGCCTATCTCGTCTGGGACGAGGTGTTCAGGGAGCTCACCTACGACACCGCTCCGCTGCCGAGCACGACCACGCTGTACGAGCGGAGCGTCGCCTTCGGTTCGCTGTCGAAGGCGTACGGCCTGCCCGGTCTCAGGATCGGCTGGGGCGTCATGCCGGAAGAACTGATCGGCCCCTGCGTCACCCTGCGGGACCACAGCACCTTCGCGCTCTCGCCCCTGGTGGAGCGCATCGCGCTGGCCGCCGTTCAGCGGGCCGACGTCCTGCTCACGCCTCGCTACGACCAGGCCTACAAGAACCTGTCCCTGCTGGAAGACTGGATGCACCGCAACGAGGGGCTGGTGGAGGGGGTGCGGCCGGTCGGCGGGGTGACCGCCTTCCCCCGGCTTCCCGAGGTGCCCGACGTCGAGGAGTTCTGCCACCGCCTGCTCCACGAATACGGCGTGCTCCTGCTGCCGGGCGGCTGCTTCGGCTTCCCGCAACACATCCGCCTCGGTTTCGGCGGCCCGGCCGAAGCGTTCGAGACAGGGCTGGCGCGGCTCACCGATCTGCTGCTGAAGACGCGCCAGACGAGGCGGCCCGGATGGTAGCCCCGCTCCTGCCGGTGATCAGGCGGCCCCTCGTGACCCCGGCGGTGCTGTGGAGCGTCGTCTCCCGGCTTCCCGTCTACGGGATCACCCTCGCCCTGATCCTGTCCGTCAGGGAAGGCGGAGGCTCCTATGCGTCGGCCGGCTCGGTCTGCGCGCTGTACATGGCCGGCACGGCGGTCGGCGGCCCCTGGGTCGCCCGGCTCGCCGCCCGTTGGGGCATCCGCCGGATCCTGGTGCTGACCAGCCTCGGATACGTGCCGCTCATGCTTCTGCTGGTCCGGCTGCGCTCCTTCGACCCGGTGGTCTGGCTCGCGCCGGCCTTCGCCGCAGGCGCCCTGCTGCCGCCGGTCGCGGCCGGCATGCGCGCCATGTGGTCCATGCTGCCCCTCAGCACAGCCGAACGCGAGGCCGGTTACACGTGGGAGGCCGTCCTCAACGAGATCCTGGTCATCGGATCACCACTGGCGCTGACCGCCGGGATGACGATGGGATCTGCGGAAGCGGCGTTGACCGCAGGCGTCATCGTGATCGGTGTGAGCAGCTGCGCTCTGGCCTCCACCAAAGCGATCGGCGCGGCCGTGGCTCCCGCCGGTCCCGCGGCCGGCTCGCCCAACCCGCTCAGGTCCCCCATGTTCCTGCTCCTCATGGCCACGACCGCCGTCTGCATGGTCAGCCTCGGCCTGAGCACGCTGGCGACGACGGCCTTCGCCGAGGAGCACGGCGGCCTGCGCGATGCGACCCTGCTCTACGCCTGCTGGGGAGCGGGAAGCCTCCTCGGAGGACTCTGGTACGGACGGCGGCGGTTCCGTACGCCGCGGGAGAGCCACCTCCCCTGGGCCGTCCTGGCCTTCGCCATCGGGTGCGGCCTGCCGGCGTTCGCCGGCTCCCACCTGTCCTTGGCGGTCCTCCTCGCCCTCGGAGGAGCCCCGATCGCGATGATCACCATTTCCGAGATGGCCATGACGCGGGCGATCGTCTCACCACCGGCCCTGGTGGAGGCGTTCAGCTGGCTGGCGACGGTCACGGTGATCGGAGACGGCCTCGGGCAGTTGCTGGCCGGGGTGCTGCTCAGCCATCTGACGGCCAACGCGGTCTTCGTCGTCTCCGCATCGCTCGGTCTGTGCGCGGCGATCGGCCTGCTGACGGCCCGCGGCCGATGGCGGACGGCAGTCTCAACAGACGCTGCACACGGCCTCAGCTAGAGCTGCCTCTCCAAGATGGGCCAGCAATCGAGGAGCCTGTCGTGCTCCTCGCGCAGGGCCAGGTATCGAACCGAGTTGTAAGGAACGATGAGGAGACGACCGTTCGCACGGATCCGCTGCACGTCGATGGCCATGGGAGGCTCGCCCTCCTGCCGGCTGGATTCGAGGCACAGGCCGCTTCTCGCTGACATTCAAGCCGCCTGCTGCAGCGCCCTCACAGCCACTCGTTGATAGCGGCGACCAGTACAGTCGCCTGGTAGCGAACAGCAGGGCCAGGGTCGGTGGCGGCGGCACTTCTGCCGCAGCTACACCACGCTGAACTGGACAAGATCCTAACCGCCCGCCGCATCCTGCCGGGCGAACGCGTTGATGGTTACCGCGGCCGACTCCTGCTCGACCAACAGCTTGCGCGCGGCCGTATGAATCTCCGCCCGCGCGGCCTGGCGCAACTCTGCCGGTTGATGCGGTATCACCACCTCCCTCACCGCTCCTTGACATCTTAGGATATCTATGTTTTCTTAATGCCTCTAAAAGAATCTAGAGACAATAAGGAGCAGATGTGGAGCCTGTGTGGTTGATCGTTCTCGCGGTAATGGCGCTGGTGACGGCCGTGTGGTGGCGAGCGTCCAGATCCGCCCGCCTTCGGCGGCCCACGAAGTCCTGACATGGCCCACACGATGCGCGACCACTTGTTCGGCAAGCACGCCATGGAGGCGACCGCCGCCGAGCAGTCACTCCCGCGATGCGCCGGACCGCCTGGAAACCGACCAGTCCGTCGCCTTCCCAACCCCCCGGCCAGCACTTCAGATTCCAGCTGAACAACTCGCTGGCGGTGTCGGGCCTCCTGCGCCCAGCCGACACGCTGCGCACTTACGCGATCTGGAAGCTCGACCTCGCCAGGACGGCGATCGAACTACATGTCCACCTGCACGACGGGGACGGTATCGGCTTGACGTGGGCGCAGGCGGCACGGCCCGGGAACCGAGTGACCTTCTGGTGGCCGCAAGACCCTCGGTCGAGGTGTTCGGTGTCCTGGAGAGCGAGACCCCAGGCACGATCTGCCCATGCCCGGCACATCGCCGCTGCGCCGGGCGCCCCGCCGCGGCGCCCCGCCGTCGCTCCTCGTGGCCGTAGCCGTGGCCGTGGCCGAACTCGACCTGCCGGGCAACGCCGGCGCCACCTACGTGGCAGGCGAGGTCAGGGCCTGTCAGCTGGTGCGACTTCCCGATGCGCGAGCGTGACCAGCCGCGGGCCTCGACCAAGACCAAGCCGTTCTGGGCCCCGGGCAAGCGGGGCCCGCACTGACCGTCAAGGAGACCTGAACGTGAAAGTGATCATCGTGGGAGGCGGCATCGGCGGGCTCGCCACGGCCGCCGCCTTCCACCAGCGAGGCTGGCAGGTGGAAGTCCTCGAACGCGCCGCTGCGTTCACCGAGGTGGGCGCGGGACTGACCATCCAGCCCAACGGCCTGCGCGCGCTGGACGCCATCGGCCTCGGCGAGCGTCTGCGCGCCGGTGGGCTGGCCGGCCCCCTCGCGGGCATCCGCGGCAAACGTGGGGACTGGCTGGTCCGCAACGACGTCGAGGGCTTGAAACGCCGTTTCGGCCCGTGGGCGACCGTGCACCGGGCCGATCTGGTCGACCTGCTGCGAGCGGCTGTGCCGTCCGAGGCCCTGCGGCCGGGCGTCGACGTACAGCATGTCCAGCCCGACGGCACAGTCCGTCACGGCGGCGGCACCTCCACCGCCGATCTCGTCGTGGGCGCCGACGGCGTGCACAGCGTGACCCGGCGCTCCCTCTGGCCCGGCCTTCCCGGGCCGCGCTACGTCGGCTACACCACCTGGCGTCTCATCACCCCACCTCAGCCAGTCGAGGGGAGCGTGGAAACGTGGGGCAGGGGCGAACGGTTCGGGCACGTGCCGATGCCCGACGGCCGCATCTACTGCTACGTGATGGCCAACGCCCCGGCCGGCTCCCACGTCGGCCTGGGCGAGCTGCGCAAACGCTTCGCACGCTGGCACCAGCCCATCCCCGCGCTGCTCGACTCCGCGCAGGAGGAGGCGGTGCTGCAACATGACACCCACGAGCTGCCGATGCTGCCCACCTACGTTTCAGGGAACGTGGCCGTTCTCGGAGACGCGGCCCACGCCATGACTCCCAACCTGGGACAGGGCGCCTGCCAGGCGCTCGAGGACGCGGTCACGCTCGCGCACGCAGTGGACACCCTCGGCGTACGAGCAGGGCTTCAGGCGTACGACCGCACCCGCAGGCCGCGCACCCAGCTGATCGTCCGCCGTTCCCGCCAGGCCGGCGCCGCCGCGCACTGGACCTCCACGCCGCTGACCACCCTGCGGGACACGGTCTTTCCCCTCCTGCCCAACAGGCTCTTCGCCCGCTCACTCACCCCCGCCTACACCTGGACGATCTGAGGCCCCCCGCAGCGATCATGACGTCAGCGCCGTGCTCGCCAACCTGGTCATCCCCGACCTGGTCATCCCCGACCTGCTGGCACAGCACGCCTTCAACCCGGCCGAGCCGCACCACGCCGCTACACGCCACCGCCATCCCGTGGCGGCCACACCGTGGCTCGGCATGATCGGTGCGCTCCTGTTCCCCGCCACTGCCACCCACGACCTGGAGTTCGCCGACCGGACCGTCTTCGTCCTCGGCCCCCGCGGGCAGGTCTTCATGGCGGCCGTCCCTGGCCATGCTGTTGCGTCAGCGGCGACGCGGCGCATGCCCATGGTCCCCGCCCATCCGGTCATGATCGCCGTACAAGCCGGTGCTCGTCGAGAGCCAGGCCGGCCGGGACACCCGCATGAACACCGCCCCGGTCTCAGGCATGGCCGAGAACCTCCGCGGCCCCGGTGGGTGCGGTTCTGGCGACCGTGGCCTCGAATGCGCCGCTGTTCAGGACGGCCACGCCCAGGGGAAGGCCGAGTTCGCTGCTCGTTGCTGATGTCGCCGCAGCGGATCTGGTTTCTCGGGCGTGCTCAGCTGGAATGTGCTCGGTGGCGTCCTGGCGCTGGGGAGTGCTGCTTGTTGGAGGCGTGCTTCGCGGTGCCGGCGCAGGCTGGTCACGCCGAGCCGGGCACGCCTCTCGGCGAGGCGCGCGCGGCCCTTGACGGCGCGCTCGTAGACGGATTCCCGCCGCATGCCGAGGATCTTCGCCAGTTCTCCGAAGGAGTAGCCGCGGGGCTTTTCCTGGTTGAGTGCGATGGCGATGTTCATGGCGTCTCGCAGGTGTTCGCGCAAGGGCTCGACATGTACCAGGCCGACCGGGTCGTCGGAGAGCCGCCTGGCAAGTGCGTCCACCATGCGGTGCAGCATCGCTACATATTCCTCGGTCTCGACGACACGGCGACGGTGCCGGCTGCCGGCGGAGGGCTTCATCGCACCGGCCCTCGCTGCCGCGGCTGCCCGGCAAGAGTCGCCATCACTGGCTGAGGAGGCGCTTCATGGGGAGACGGTGGGTCGGTTCTTCGGCCGGGCGGGACGGATCGGGGCATGGCCGGTGAGAAACGGGGCTTGATCAGCTCGAACAAGGAAGCCGAGGGAGACCGCAGGGAGACCGGAAGGAGTGAACAGACCCGGGTCCATGCGGAGATCTCGGCATCGTGCGACGCGGTCACAGCCTGCTGAGCTGCGTTGTTGGTCACTGGTGACATCAGTCGTCACCGTCCGATGCGGCGGTTGGGGGATTTCGCATCCCCTGATCCCGCGAGTCAAGGCTGCTGGCCAGATCGCTGACCTCGTCTGGTGGGTGGGCGTGGTGCAGCCGGATCGGTGACAGCTCGGCAGAGAAGGCGAGCTCCAGGGCCACGCCATGATGGTTTCGCGACCAGTGGGTCAGCGCGGATGCGCGGACGTCCTCAAGGCGCCGGTGCCACACTGTCACGATGCGCCTCCCGGCGGAAGCGGAGGCCCTCGATCTCGACGGCCAGCACGGCCATGTCGCGCACAAGGGCGTAGTACTTGGTCGCGTACTCGTCGTCAATCGCCGGCAGAACCTGCTCGAAAATTGACGTCAGCCGCGTCAGGCGAGAGCGGTGTTGTTCAGTGAGCGGGCCGCGAAAGCCGAACGGGAACGGCATGGCCAGGTTCTCGGCCATCAGCTTTGCGAACACATTGAGTGCCTCTTCCAACATGGGAAAATCCTTTCAGCGCACGCGGGCGTTTCCGAACGCTGGATCACGAGATAGATCAAGTCCCGATATGCTCCGCCCATGGGGCCAGACAAGATGACGCCGCAGCTCTTTCCCAACCGTTTCGCGGATGCGGTCGGACCCAGTGCGGGCGGCCCTGCCCGCGACCATTGCCAATGCGTCGGCCACTCGGTCGCGACCCGGCCTGCGTCTGTCTCCTTCCATGGGGATCGGCAGGACACCGAGGCAGCGGGCTGGCAGCGTCTCCTTGCGCTGATCGACGAGGCGGCTGCGGATGGACGGACGGTATTCAAGCCGTTCGTGGATCTGAGCGCACCCGAGCGGCGGCAAATTGTCACGCTACCGCCGGCGATCGCGAAGCTGACGGCCGTCAAACAGCTCGTGCTCTACGGCACAAATCTGGTTCGCATCCCGCCCGAGATCGGAGCCATGACCAGCCTGGAGATCTTCGAGCCCTACACCTCTCACAGACTGCATTGGTATCCGTATGAGCTCACCAGATGCGCCAAGCTGGCTGACAGCACAGTGAGCACCCGCGTCCTCTACGGCAATTTCAAATACCGGCCACCGTTTCCGAAGCTACGGCCGGTGACCGGCGTTGGAGAAACGAACTTGGCAGCGCTCGACCCGGGCGTGTGGGGTGCCGACGCGGTGCGGACTTGCAGCGTCTGCGACGGGCCGGTCCGAAGTGAGCTGCACCAGGTCTGGATCTCCCGCCTGGTCGGCACCGACGTGCTGCCGTTCTTGGTGAATGCATGTTCCGCATCGTGTGTGGCGGCGCTGCCGGAGCCGCACGCAGGGTACGTTCCAACGCCGCACACCGGCGGCCCGGACATTGTGCAGCCGCCCGCCAGACGATGAGATGGCAAACCGCGGTCTCGTCGCGAGCTGTCACCGCGCTCTGGCGACCGCGTGGCCCGGCCTGGTCTTGCGCCGGATGTGCTGGACGCGACAGGCAGGCCCGGACGCGTCGGCCAGTGGGCGGACATGCCCGCCAGGCAACCGCTCGCTCGCGCCGCGCACTGTGTCCGGGCCACGTGTCCCACCATCGGGGTGTGGTGTCGGCGCAGCACTCCGATGCGTTGGCGCGCCGACGGATGGCCGCCGTCCTGTTCTCACCAGGCCCCGGCTGACCGGCTCGGGCCGTCCCATAAGATCATCCGCATCGTCGCCTTACTCCGGGCCGCCATCGCCCGCCACCGCTTCGGGCGTCCGGCCGCCGTCGCCGTCGCGCTCTACCTGACTGCCGTCGCCGTCGCCGCCGGGTACGACGACGGGCAGTGGTTCGTCATCGTCGCCACGGCCGGTTTCTGGCCTTGGGACGACGGGGCCCGGGTCCTGCTCGCGGCGATCGGCGTGCTCAACGCGTGGGCGCTGTGGCAGATCCTGCGGGGCCCGCCTGCGCAGCGCGCCGGGGCGCTGCCGCGTGATGTGGTGTGGCTGCGGCGTCTGCTCTACGCGGACGTGGCCGGCGACATGCTGTTCTGGGAACTCCTCGAACTCATCTCCGACGTCGTGCAGGACGCCGCCAGCCGGATCGTGTGGGCCGCCACCATGGTCCTGCTGGTGCGGACTCTGGCGGGAGTATCGGCCCGGTTCCGGATCATCGCTCTCGGGCTCGGCCTGACCGGGGTCCTGGCTGCGACGCTGCGGTCGTTCGCCGAGGTTCCGCTGCTGACGTCGTCGCTCTTGGTGGCAATGGCGGCCCTTGGCTGCAAGGCAATGATCATCATCGGGCAGGGACGCGACGGGCGGTTCAGCGCCGTCACGCTCGCCATCGGCTGGACCGCCCTCCTCGTCCCGCAGGTCTACTCGCTGTTGCAGGTCGAACGGGTGCGGTTCGACGGCCTGTCGCTGGTGGTGCACACACTCGACGGGCTGATCGTCGTGTGGGCGGCCCGCACCGCGCACGAGCTCGCCGCGCCCCGGCCGGGCGCCGCGGCGCCCGGAACCGGTCGGACGCCGCGGCTGCTCGCCGCCGCCGTCGTCATGCTCGTGCTGCCGATGGCCGTGGTCGGTGCCGAGAGGGACGCCCGGCTCACCTACACGGCCGCCGGCGAGGGCTGCCGCGACCGGCTCCGACCGGCGGCCGGCCTCGGGCTCGCGGAGCGGCGGCGGTCGTTCCTCTGCGTGGCCAGGGGCGAGACCTTCGCGGCGGACGCGATGTTCCCCGCGGATCTGCCCGACCAGCGCGTCCTGGCCTACGGCACGGAGCTGTGCGCGCTACCCGCCGAGCGTGAACGGAACGCGCTGCACGAGCGGGCGGGTGGCACGGCCGACACCATCGAGCTGGCCGCGGCTCTGGAGTACCTGTGCCCCGGCATCGTCGCCCGGCAGAGCGCCGAGGCCGACCGTCGCCAGGCCGAGAGTGACCGGCAGGAAGCCGCGTGGAAGGCCGAGATGAACGCCCGGTGCGCCGACCCGTGGCCCGGAGTGCGGGCCAGGCGGCAGGGCACGGCCGCGTACATCCTGTCCGAAGGCGGCGGCTATGCCGTCTTCGACGATCGTGACGACAGCGTAGGCGATCCTGGAGACATTCACGGCCTCGGCGACGAGGTCGCCGACGTCTTCGACGCCGTTGAGGACGGCTTCATCGACGTCGTGGGCAGCAGCGCCGCCATCCTGACCAACGGGGACACGACGATGTGCTTGACGGTCAAAGCATTCAACCGCGCTCCGCCGCTCCGGCTCACCGGGTGGGAAGAGGTGGTCGAGGTGGGCATCACCAGCCGCAGCGGCCGCCTGGTCGTGCCGACGTACCCCAGGGGTGGTGACAACGGGGCGGCCGGGCCGCTGCCCGACCTGGCCATCGCCGGTCCAGGCCACTACCGGCTGCGGATCTATGCCCGCACGCTGCCATGGGACGAGAACGACCCCGACGCGCCGCTGGAGGAGCATCTGCTCGTCGTCCATCCCGGCCGCTCGACCGAGAAGATCGTCCACCGGCCGCGCGGCTGATCTCGCCGAGCGCGTGCGGCCACATCACCGAGTACGCGCCCGCACCCCGGTCCGCTGCCGCAACTGGATCACCGGCAGGCTGCTGGCCGAACGTGACTGCGCCGTCGCGGTGACCGGGTTGCGCCGGATCGCCGGTGCAGGGCGGTCACTGTGGCGAGGTTGTCGCCGTGCGCGTCACCGCCCGCCTTCGGCCGCGCCGGCGATCACGCCACCGGCTCGCATCCGTCCAGCTCTTGGTGCCTGCCCGAAGCCGGTGCAGTGGGCGATCGTCGCGTCGTCCGCCGCCACCGCGTACTGGGCCTCCGCCTGCCGGACCCGGCGGAGGATCTCGTCCGGTCCGCTCGACGCCAGGACGGCCATCACCCCTGGCCAGTCGGTGAGCCCGAACCGGTCCACGATGCCGCTGGCGCCGTTGCTGAGGAGAGCGGCGCCGGCGGGGGTCAGCCCTGAGGCCGGGCAGTTTCCGGTGACGGCCTCCTGCGCCGCCCGTGGGTCGTCCTTGGCCACCCAGAAGCCGCCCGGATGGTTCCGGTTTGAGCGCAGGTCGCTGAGGATCTTGTTGTACTCGTCGCTGCCTGCGGTGGCGGTCTTGAGCGCCGGCTCGTACGAGCGGCTGATCACCACCTCGCGGGGGTCGGAGACGACGAGTGGCGGGCCGTCTGCTCTGTCCAGCACGACGTACGCGTCGCCGAGCACCAGGTACTCGACCAGGCCGTCGGACAGGCGCAGGATGGCCACCGCCGCCGACGGGCTCAAGCGGTTGGTGACATCGCAGGTGTCTCGGTGAGCGTCCGTCACCTGCTCGATGGCGTCGGCGAGCAGGGCAGGGAGGCTGCGGCCGGGTGCGAGTGACAACAGAGCGAGGAGGGTGCCTCCCAAGCGGCTGGCGTACCACGCTACGCCGTGTCGGCAGAGTGATTCCGTGCCGGGAATGCCGGCACCGTCGACCAGCACCGCTGCTGTCGGCACGGCTCCGGTGAAGTCCTCGTTCGTGCGGCCGGGCCGTCCTGCGGCCTCGCTCGCCATCGCCACCCGCATGTATCGCCGCCTTCGACTGTGCCACGGTGCATCCTGCTATTGAGGGTAGGTCGTCCATCCCTGGTTGGGTGATCCGTCGCAGGGGAACTGGGCGGCCTGTCCGCCGTTGGCGGTGCTGCCCATGGAGATGCCCAGACACATGCCGCTCTTGCGGTTCTTCAGCGCGAAATACCCCTCTGGATATCCCTCGAACAGCACGAGCCAGTCCTGGTTGTAGTCGTTGGACGGGTTCGCCTGGATGGCCAGGGCGCCGAGGGCGGTGCTGGCGCCGTCGATGCCGAGGTTCTTGCCGGTGCCGGCGTTGTGCAGGCTGTCGTACGCGCCGGCCGCGATCCAGCTCCACCTCTGTGCGAGCAGGAGGGGGTTTTCGGGCTGCTGGACGATCCTTGCGCCGTTGGCCGGGTTGCCGTTGAGGGGCTGCAGGTTCTTGTGGGATTTGAGGTTGTGCAGGTAGAAGGTCGCGGCAGCGTGGGCGGGCGGTGGGCCGGTGATCGTCGCGAGCGCGGCGACCATGACGGCCGCAGTGGTCTTCCGGATGCGGGTCATGTGGTTCCCTTCGCTTTCGTGCAGCATCGATACGCGGTCGTCAGGGGGCAAGGGTGTTTCGGCGGTGGCCTAAAGACGCTGGTGCGCGTCCCCTCGAGCAGGCCACAGGCTCTGCCGCGATCGTCACACCGCCGGTGTCGCGACCGGCGGGGCCCCGGCGATGCGCCGCGCTGTCCGCCTCCCCGGGAGGCGCGATCAGGAGCGGGCCTCCGTCCGCTGCGGGCGCGGCTCGTCCGATGAGCGGCTTTTGACGTTTTCGTCAGGGCAGTGATCTACTCCCTGCCGTGACGACTCAGACGAAGCTTCAGCCCGCCCCTGTCATCGACGAGACATCCCGGCTGCTGACCGAGCACTATGTGTTCCCCGAGATCGCCGAGCAGCTCGCCGACCTGCTGCGACGACGCCTCGCCGAGGGCGCGTACGACGTGGACAGTGCCGAGGAACTCGCCCGTCTGGTCACCGCGGACCTGCAGTCCGTCAACGATGACAAACACCTGCGGCTGAAGCACCACGCCGACCCGGTGTCCCCCGGGGAGGGCGCGGCGATCCTGGAGTCCATCCGCCGGGACTTCGACACCTCGCTGGGCGGCGCGCCCCGGGTGGAGCTGCTCGACGGGGGAGTGGCGTTGGTGGAGCTGGCTCCGATGCTGTTCCCGCTGGACTGGGCCGCCGAACCGCTGAGCGCCGCGCTGACCTTGGCGTCCCGAGCCCGGGCGCTGATCGTGGACCTTCGCGGGAACCGCGGCGGCGACCCGGACACCGTCGCCTTCGTCTGCAGCTACCTCCTGGACGAGCGCACCCACCTCAACACCATGCACTGGCGCGGGGGCGAGCGCAGCGAGCAGTCGTGGAGCCTGCCGCACGTCCCCGGCGCGCGTTTCGGCGGCAGCAAGCCGTTGTACGTGCTGTCCAGTGCCAGTACGTTCTCCGCCGCCGAAGAACTGGCCTACGATCTGCAGCAGCTCGGCCGCGCCGTCGTCGTCGGCGAGCCCACCCGCGGCGGCGCGCACCCGTGCAAGGGCTGGACCGTGCACCCCCACCTGGAAGCCACCGTCCCCACCGGCCGCGCCGTCAACCCCGTCTCGGGCACGAACTGGGAGGGCGCCGGTGTGCAGCCGGACGTCCCCTGTGCTGCCGCCGACTCCCTCGCCCGGGCGCACGCGCTGGCCCTCGCCCGGCTGGCGGGCTGACGCGGCCGGCCGCCGTTCCCGTTCCGGATCAAGGGCGGAGGTCGAGGACGTCCCACTCCACTTCACCAGCGACCGCTCTGGGCTTCCAGTACCCGATGGACGTGCCGTTCTCCATCGCGTCGGCCGTCGCCCTCAGCAGAGCGTGGAACGAACGGATCCGCACCCCGCCAGGCCTGAAGCTCATGCTGCCCTCGTGGTCGGTCGTGCCGACGTCGCGCTGCTCCGAATCTACCACGAGATGATCGCCCATCCCGTCGGCGCCGACGGCCAGCATGCGCCCGTCCCACCACTGCGAGCGCGCGTTCTCGTCGCCCCCGTCCCCTTCGTTCTCGCTGTCGATCTCGCACAGGCCCCGCCAGTCGGTCAGGATCTCCGCGACGCTCGCGTTCGTGTGGCCCAGGAACCCGAACGCCCAGACGTCGTCGAGGTGGACGGATCCGTCGTGCCGCAGCAGTGACGCGCGCAGGTCGTCGGGGAAGCGCAGGCCCATCTCGGCCTCGGCCGCCGCGATGTCCGCCGCCTTGCCGGGCTTGCCGAGCGTACGGTAGCTGCGCGGGGCGTGCTCGCGCAGCCAGGACTCGATCCGCCGCCACTGCCGGTTGACCGCCCGGACCACCTTCGCGTCGATCGCGCGTACGCGTGGCGTGGCGGTCTGGGACTGGCAGTCCTCGTCCGAGAGGTCGGGGCCGGGTGGCGCGATCGGCGCGGGCGAGGGCGGGCCGTCGCTGAGGGGCGCCTGGGACAGGCAGGCTTCCTGGGCCTGTCCGAGTGCGGGGTCACACGCCTGTTCCTCCAGCTCCGCGAAAGAGAAGCCGACTTCGCCGGTGACCGACGTCTGCGGCGCCTGGGAGAAGACGGCCGACTCCAGCAACTGGGTGCAGGAGGCCAGCAGGACGAGCGCGCAGCCCGCCACGCCCCACCGGGTCAGGCGACGGCGAGCCGCCGCGCTCAGGGGCTCCCGCGGCGGGCGCGCCTCGGCCGGAGGGCGGTCCAGAAGGGACGGCTTGGCGGCCAGACGCTCCAGGTCGCGTGGCGTGGGTGTGCCCAGGATCGGTACGACGGCGGGCTGCCCGGTGTCGGCGGGGGCAGCCGGTGCCGGATCGTCCCGGCTTCGCTCGGCGGGCAGGCGCAGGAAACGCTTCATCGTCAGCACCGCCGCCACCGCCGCGAGGGCCGCCGTGAGCGCGAGCCACACCGCCCGGGGGATCGTTAATCGTTTCGGTCGTCGCACGTCCGGCAGGCTATCCGTTATCGATCATCGGCGTGGCCCGTGCAAGTGGCCCGGGGCAGGGCGGCACGCGCGGTGGGAGGCGGGCTGGAACGCGTCCATGGCGGGTTGTTGCGGAAGGTGACGGCGTTATCACTGTGACGTCAGGGGCTGTTCTCATCTGGGCGTGATTACTTAGCGCATGCGGCAACAACGCAGAGTAGTTGCGCGTCAGTGAGAGGGGTCTCCATGCACAGCATCCTGGCCAGAATCCTCGCGGCAATCGTCGCCGTCGCGGCGCTCACCGTCTCCACCCCACCCGCCCAGGCGGCGCCGGCGGCCTACTTCGTGATGACCGACTACTCCCGCGAGGAGTTCGTCCTCCAGCTCACCAACCCCGCCCAGATCCAGCACGCCCGTGACCTGCTCAGCGGCACCACCACGGAACAGCCGCACGTCCACGGGCGCATCGTCAAGCGCATGGCCCCCTACAACCCGCGCTGGAGCTACCACCTGAACCCCGAGACGATCAGCTTCTTCGACTACGCGATCGAAGTCTGCGACGCCACCATCCCCTACGTCGAAGAGCATCTGGACGAAGCCGGTGGGGCGTTCCTGCCCGGTCTTCACTGGTGCGACTGGTCCTCCAGGCTCGTGCGCGAGCTCAGGCCATAGCCGCACCTGCCGTCGCGGCCCCTGGAGCACCGCTCCGGGGGCCGCCCGCGATGTGGCGGCACCACCGCATCGCCGGTCAGAGGCCGCTGGTCTCGATGTAGACGCCCTCGTCCAATGCCAGCAGGTCGCTGCCCGTGATGACGAAGCGGCCGAACTGCTGTTGGCGACTGAGCAGCTCGGTGTACACGGCGCTGCTGCCGTGGATGGTCATGAAACCGCTGTAGTCCATCCGCGTCTCGCCGTCGATCCCCGCAGGCTCATCGCCGGCCGGGCCGTCCTCGTGCTCCTCCGGCGGCAGCAGGAGATGCTCCTTCGCGGCCCAGACGCGCGCCCGGTCGTCGTGGGTGCCCGCGACGATGCGGGTGAACTCCTCGCGTTCGAGGACGACATACTCATCCGGCCCCCGGTACAGGCTGGCCGACCACTGCGCCGCGGCCTCGCGGGGGTAGGCGGACAACAGCGACCACTCCCCGGACGAGGCGCTGATCAGGTACGCCGGACCCATCTCCCCGCCGGCGAGCTGCAGGCCCGTGATCGCCCAGCGCCCCCACAGCAGTAGGGACAGATCGGCGCACACGCCGGCAGGAAGACTCTGCTCGTGGCCAGGGAAGGGCTGCATGGTCTCCTGCTCATCGATCCGGTGGGGCGACACGCCGACCTTATCGGGCGGGCGGCAGCGCGAGCACACGTGTCCGTCCCGCCGCGCGCCATCGACGTGACCAGCCCCGCATACCGGTCAACCGCCTTCTGGCGAACCGGAGCGGATGAGGCGGACAGTGAAGAAGGCATGGACACCTCTATGCGGTACAGGATCCGCGCCGGGGACCACGAGGCGTTCGCCGCACTGTTCGACGAGCACTCCGGCACGGTCTACCGGCACGCCCTGGCCCTGCTCGGAGACTGGTCGGCGGCGGAGGACGTGACGTCGCTGACGTTCCTGCACGCCTGGCGCGCCCGGCGCGGCCTCACCCCCGACGGCGGGTCGCTGCGGCCCTGGCTGCTGGGCATCGCGACGAACCTCGCCCGCAACGAGCGGCGCGGCCGGCGCCGCCGCCACGACCTGCTGGCCCGGTTGCGCGCCGAGCCGCCCCTCGGCCACCTGGACGACGTGACCGAGCCGGCCGCCGACCGCGAGCAGGTCGAGGCGGTGGCGCGGGCACTGGCCACGCTCGGTCACCACGATCGGGAGGTCGTCGCCCTGTACGTCTGGGCGGAGCTGGACTACGCCGAGATCGCGCAGGCACTCGCCGTCCCGATCGGCACCGTCAAGTCCCGGCTGTGGCGGGGCCGCCGCAACCTGGAGCGCGCCCTGCGAACCGGGGCGGGGCTGACGGACAGACAGAGGGTGGCCGCGAACGACGCGGCCCGGCCCGCCACACCACGAGCAGGGGAGACAGGCGATGGATGAGCGCGAAGAGCTGGCCGCGCTGCTGCCGCCGCTGCGGCACCGGCTGCCCGAGGGCCGCAGACGAGCACTCAAGGAGCAGGTCATGGCCCAGATCACCGTCCACGAACACACCCGGCGTCGCCGGCGCGGCGCCGTGGTGGCCGCCGCGGCCGCCTGCGCGGCGGGCGCGGCCTTCCTCCTGGCCTCGCCGTCGCCGGCGTACGCGCTGCGCGACAACCCCGACGGCACCATCACCGTCCACATCTACGAGGCCAAGGACCCCAAGGGGCTGCAGGCCGAGCTGCGCGGGCGCGGCGTGCACGCGGTCGTCGACTACATGCCGGTCGGCAAGACCTGCAAGCAGCCGCGCAGCACCACCTGGGTGCCCGGCGTGCGCCTGGCGTCGCCGCTGACCGCCGAGGAGGAGGCGGACGGGCCGGGCTTCCGCATCGACCCGTCCGTGCTGAGGCCGGGGCAGACGGCGGTGCTGGAGTTCGTCACCGAGGAGGTCGGCGGTCAGTTCGTGCAGGCCGGGGTCCGGGACCTGGTCTCCGACGGCCCGGTCGGCGACTGCGTGCTGGTCGACGCCCGGTGACCGGCCGGCGCCGCGTCCGGCAAAAGAGCGTCCGAGCCAAGACGCGGCGCGTTCCGGCCGATCAGCGAGGCCAAGACGCGGCGCGTACCGGCCGATCAGCGAGGCCAAGACACGGCGCGTACCGGCCGATCAGCGAGACCAAGACGCGGCGCGTACCGGCCGATCAGCGAGCCGATCGGTCAGCTCCGCACAGGCGTCATCCCGGCGGGGAGCCCGTCGATCGGCGTTCGATCAGGGCCGGTTCGGACACCCACTCGCGCCGCTCCGTCCGGCCCTCGACGCGTTCGAGCGCGAACCGCGCCGCCACCCGCCCCATCGTCGCCCCGTACTGGGCGACGGTGGTGAGGGAGAAACGGGGGTGTGAGGCGAACTGGGTGTCGTCGTAGCCCGCGACCGAGATGTCCTCGGGCACCCGGAGGCCGCGTCCGGCCAGCGCGCGCATGCTGCCGAACGCCCCCTGGTCGGAGCCGACGAACAGGGCGGTGGGCCGCCCGGCGCCGTCGAGCAGCGCGTTCGTCGCCTCCTCCGTCGCGGCCTCGCTGCCGCCGCAGTGCACGACCTCGATGTGCTCCTCCAGGCCGAGCCGCCGCATCGCCTCGCGGTAACCGGCCTCGCGCACGGCGTGCGGGCTGAGCACCCCCGGGCCGGTGACGTCGTGCGACAGGTGGGTGATGCGGCGGTGGCCGAGGCCGGCCAGGTGCTGCACGGCCAGCGCCGCGCCGGCGTGGTCGTCGTCCACGACCCTGTCGTAGTGCTCGCCGTGGTCGTGGCGGGCCACGACCACGGTGGGCAGCCGCCGCGCGAAGGCGTCGAGCCAGGCGGTGCCGACCTTGGGGGAGACGACGATCAGCGCCTCGACCTCGCGGTCCCACAGCGACTCCATGCCGGGGTTGCGCTCGGCGCTCTCGTGGTCGAAGGGTGAGACGAGCATGCGGTACGGCCCGGGGTCGAGCGCCTCGTACACGCCGTCGAGGATGTCGGCGAAGAACTGGCCGCGCAGCAGCGGCACCGCCACGCCGATCGTGCGCGTCGAGGTGCGCATGGCGCGGGCGGCCTCGCGGGGGCGGTAGCCCAGCTCGGCGATGGCGGTCTCGACGCGCTCGCGCATGGCGGGGCTCACGCCGTAGGCGTCGCGGAGCACTTTCGACACCGCGGCCCGCGACACTCCGGCCGCGGCCGCCACGTCGGAGATCGTCGGGCGCGTCGAGGTCATGTCAGCAACATAGCGACCTTCGTGGCCGGGGCGGGTTTTCGGGGTTGCGTGAACCGGTGGGACAGAACAAGGCTCTTGCGCTTTGTGTAGATCGATCTACAATCACGTCCTGACAACGTGCGGGCCTGTGACGTGCAGGGTCGTATGATCCCCCTTCGAGAGGTATTCATGGCAACGACGCACAACCCGTCCCGGCGGGCCTGGCGCACGGCCGTGCTGGGCGGCATGGCGTCCTACATGGACGCGGCCACCATCGTGGGCACCGGCACCGCACTCGTCCTGTACAAGCAGCAACTCGGCCTGACCCCCTGGATGATCGGGGCGGCCTCGTCGATCCTGACCCTGGGCCTGGCCGTCGGCGCGCTCCTCGGCGGGCGCCTGGGCGACCTGCTGGGCAGGCGCCGGGTCTTCACCTACGACCTGGTGGTGTTCCTGGCCGGCCTGGCCCTGCTCGCCTTCGCGGCGAACCCATGGATGATCTTCGTGGGCGTGGGCGTCACCGGCCTGGCGATGGGGGCCGACATCCCGACCTCGCTCGCGCTGGTGGCCGAGGAGGCGCCGAAGGACCGGCGCGCCCGGCTTGTCGCCTTCTCCCAGGTCCTGTGGAGCTGCGGCGGCCTGGCCGCCTACCTCATCGGCTTCCTGGTCTCCGGTCTCGGCGCGACGGGCGCGCGGATCATCTACCTCCACGTGCTGGTCGTCGCCGCCGTGGTGCTCGTCCTGCGGCAGCGCCTGCGCGAGTCCGAGGAGTGGGTACGCGAGCGCGACCGGCAGCGGCAGACGCCCGCCGACCCTTCCATCTCCCGCGGCGACTCCCTGCGCAGGCTCGCGTCAGGGCCGCTGCTCGCCGCGGTGATCGGCCTCGGGCTGTTCTACGCGATCGGCAACCTGGTCGCCAACACCTTCGGCCAGTTCCAGACGTTCCTGTTCACCGAGGTCGCGGGCGCGGAGGTCTCGACCGCGACCCTCGTCGGGCTGCTGGCGTACCCGCTGGGGTTCATCACCGTCCTGATCTTCATGAAGTTCGTGGACGGGCCCGCCCGCATGCCGCTCTACACCCTCGGCGTCCTCATCATGGCGGCCGGGGCGGCGATCCCCCTGATCGTCGGCGTGAACACGGTGACGCTGATCATCCTCAAGTTCTGCATCACGATCGGCGCGGGCTTCGCCGGTGAGGTGATCTTCAAGGTGTGGGCGCAGGAGTTCTTCCCCACCCTGATCAGGGGCACCGCGCAGGGCATCGCCATCGCCTTCACACGGTTCGTGGCCGCGGGGTTCGCGCTGGTCACCCCGGCGATCGCGGACTCCAGCCCGCGCGCCCTGATGGGAGTGCTGCTGAGCGCGGTGCTCATCGCCGCCGTGATCGGCTGGGCGTGGATCTTCCCGATGCGCCGCCGCGCCCTGGCCGCCGAACAAGCCGCGCCCGCCGAACAAGCTACGCCCGCCGGACCAGCCGCTGCCCCCGAGGAGGCCACCCGATGACCGCCGCGACCGACCACGTCCTCACCGCACCGACCGGCCTGCGCCTCGACGGCATGCCGGGCCCGCGCCCCCGCCTGTCGTGGCGGGTCGGCCGGGCGGCGGCGGGCTTCGACGCCCGCAGGATCGAGCTGACCCTCGACGGCGGCGCACCCGTCACCCACGTCGAGGACGGCACCGGCCAGATCGGCGTGCCCTGGCCGTTCGAACCGCTGGCCGCCCGCGCCCGGGGCACGATCAGGGTCGGCGTCAGGTCCGGCGGCGCGTGGACGCCGTGGAGCGACCCGCTGCCGTTCGAGAACCCGCCGCTCGGCGCGGCGGACTGGGCGGCGCGCTTCGTCTCACCCCGTACGCTCGGCGGCCTGCTCACCGCCGCGCCCCTGCTCAGCAGGACGATCGAGCTGCCCGCGGCCGTGACGCGGGCCCGGCTGCACGTCACCGCGCTCGGCCTGCACGTGACGCGGATCAACGGCGAGCGCGTGACCGACGAGGAGCTGGCGCCCGGCTGGACGTCGTACCAGAACCGGCTGCGCTTCCGCACCCACGACGTGACCGGGCTGCTGCGCGCTGGCGGCAACGAGATCACCGCGCTGCTGGGCAACGGCTGGTACCGCGGCCGGCTGTACTGGCGCGGGGAACGCGCGTTCTACGGCGACCGGCTGGCGCTGCTCGCGCAACTCGAGATCGAGTGCGCCGACGGCAGCCGCCACGTCGTCGCGACGGACGAGACCTGGCGGGCGCACTCGACAGGCGTGCTCGCCGACGACCTGTACGACGGCCAGACCACCGACCTGCGCGAAGGCCGCGGCCCGTCCGAGCCGGTGGACGTGCTCGACGAGCCGCTCGACCGGCTCTTCCCCGCCGACACGCCGCCCGTGCGCCCGGTCGCCGTGGTGCCCGGCGGGGCCCCCTTCCGCTCGCCGTCCGGCGTGCTGCTGGTGGACTTCGGGGAGAACCTCGTGGGCTGGGTACGGCTGCGCGTACGGGGACGGCCGGGCCAGGAGATCGTCGTCCGCCACGCCGAGGTCCTGGAGCAGGGCGAACTCGGCACCCGCCCCCTGCGCAGCGCGAAGGCCACCGACCGCTACCTGCTGGCCGGCGGCGCGACCGAGGTGCTGGAGCCGTCGCTGACGTTCCACGGGTTCAGGTACGCGAGCCTCGACGGCGTAGAACCCGGGGACATCGAGTCCGTGGAGGCCGTCGTCCTCAGCTCCGACCTGCCCGCGACCGGCCGCTTCCGCTGCTCGGACCCCGACGTGCAGACCCTGCACGACAACGTGGTGCGCAGCATGCGCGGCAACTTCCTCGACGTGCCCACCGACTGCCCCCAGCGGGACGAACGGCTCGGCTGGACCGGCGACATCCAGGTCTTCGCGCCGACCGCCGCCTTCCTCGCCGACTGCTCGGCCTTCCTGGCCTCCTGGCTGCGCGACCTGGCGGCGGAGCAGTTCGAGGACGGCTGCGTGCCGTTCGTCGTGCCGAACATCCACCACAACATCCTGCCCGCGGCGGCGGCCTGGGGCGACGCGGCCACGATCGTCCCCTGGACGCTGTACGAGCGCTACGGCGACCCCGAAGTGCTGCGCGAGCAGTACCCGAGCATGCGCGCCTGGGTCGAGCGCCTCGACGCCTTCGCCGGTGAGGACGGGTTGTGGACCGGGCGCTTCCAGTTCGGCGACTGGCTGGACCCGGCCGCGCCGCCCGACGAGCCGGGGGCGGCCCGCACCGACAAGGACCTGGTCGCGACCGCGCACTTCGTCAGGAGCGCCGACCTGCTGGCCAGGGCCGCCGGCGTGCTGGGGCACCGGGACGACGCCGAGCGGTACCGCGCGCTGGCCGCCAAGGTCCGCGCGGCCTTCGCCGCCGCCTACGTCACCCCGGGCGGACGGCTGATGAACGACACGCCCACCGCGTACGCGATGGCGCTGCTGTGGGACCTGCTGCCCACGCCCGGCCAGCGCGAGGCGGCCGGCGCCCGGCTGGCCGACCTCGTGCGGGCCAACGGCTTCCGCGTGGCCACCGGCTTCGTCGGCACGCCGCTCATCGCCGACGCCCTCACCGACGCGGGCCACCCGCACCTGGCCTACCGCCTGCTCCTGGAGCGCTCCTGCCCCTCGTGGCTCTACCCGGTCACCATGGGCGCGACCACGATCTGGGAACGCTGGGACAGCATGCTGCCCGACGGCCGCATCAACCCCGGCCAGATGACCTCCTTCAACCACTACGCGCTCGGGGCGATTGCCGACTGGCTGCACCGGCGGGTGGCCGGGCTCGCGCCCGCCGCTCCCGGTTACCGGGAGCTGGACGTGCGCCCTCTCCCCGGGTACGGGCTGACCTGGGCGGAGGCGGACCTGGAGACCAGGTACGGCAGGGCCGCGGTCGCCTGGCGCGTGGCGGACGGCACGCTGACGCTCGACGTCGAGGTGCCGCCGGGCACCAGCGCCACCGTCCACCTGCCCGGCTCATCGCCGGAACGGGTCGGCGCGGGCACCCACCGGTGGCGGACCGCCTACTCCGACACGCCCAGGCGGCCGGAGTCGATCGCCGACGCCCTGGACGACGCCGGGCTGTGGCGGCGGCTGACCGCGATCATGGCGTCGGAGGGCATCGCCGGCGACGAGGCCGGCGCGGCGGCGCTGGCCGCGCGCGGCCTCCCGCTCCCGCTGACCGAACTGGCCGCGGTGGTCGCCCCGCGCGCCACGCCCGAGCGGGTGGGGGAGCTGCAACTGCTGTTCGACGCGGCCGTGGCGGCTCACCACGGCTGACGAGCTCACTTGGATTCGAGTCGCCCCATCGGGTGCGGGGCGCCGGTGAGCTCCGCCTGCGCCGCGGTCCAGGCGGAACTGTCGACGCCGAGGACGTGGCGCAGGTAGGCGAGGGTGACCCGCTGGACGAGGGCGACGCGATCAGGGTTCTCGTCGGTGGTCTCGGCGGCGTCGTAACCGGAGATGCCGCCGAGGAGGTGCTCGCCGCCGAAGACGGTGAGCAGGCTCTTGCCTTTGGGGCTGAGGGTGTAGGGCTCGGTGGTCCACTCCGGCCCCCGGGTGGTCACCGGGAGGTGGTCCTTGTCGCCCGCGACCACCAGGGCGGGGGCGGTGAGGTGGGAGAAGTCCACCTCACGCAGCCAGGGGAGGTGCTCGGTGGCGTAGGGGGTCAGGTGATCGCCGCCCCTCCCTGCCGTGGCCAGCAGGACGCCTGCCGTGACCCGCGGGTCGGACAGGTCCTCGGCAACCCCGGTCCGCGGGTCGGTGACGCGCAGGCCCAGCAGCATCGCGGCGGTGTGGCCGCCGAACGAGTGCCCGGCCGCGGCGACACGGGCGTGGTCCACCCGTCCGGCCAGGCCGGGGACGGCCGCCTCCAGCACGTCGAGGTCGTCGAGCATGCGCTTCAGGTCGGCGACCCGGATCCGCCACGTCCGGGGCCTGCGGGGGTCGTCCGCGGCGAGGCCCGACCTCCTGGAGTCCAGGTGGGTGGCCTGGACCACCACGAAGCCGTGCGCGGCCCAGTAGTCGGTCAGGGGCGCGTAGGCGTCCAGATGCGAGCCGAACCCGTGCGCGAACAGGACGATCGGCAGGTCGCGCCCGGTGACGGGCGCGGATACGCGCACCCGCAGGTCCTCGCCGCGCTCGGGGGCGGGCAGCACGATCGGCTTCACCGAAATGATCATGGGTGTCTCCAGGAGGTGTGGTGGCCGGCTGTCGGCCGCACCCGGGTACGCTAAAACCTGACATCCATGTCAGAGGCAAGGCGTGTGTCACACATCACGGAGGGGCCGGATGCGCATCGGGGAACTCGCCGCCGCGACGGGCGTCAGCGTCCGGTCGCTGCGGTACTACGAGCAGCAGGGGCTTCTCGCCGCCGGACGCAGCTCCAGCGGTCAGCGCCACTACCCCGGCAGCGCGGTGGACCGGGTCCGGCTCATCCAGCAGTTGTACGCCGCCGGCCTGTCCAGCAAGACCATCGCCGAGCTTCTCCCCTGCGTCGTCGACGGCCGCGCCACTCCCGAACTGCTCGCCCGCCTGGCCGCCGAACGCGACCACCTCGACCGGCACATCGCCGACCTCACCGGCACGCGCGACCGGCTCGACTCGGTCATCACCAACGTCGGCGCCAACCTGCGCACCGGCCGATCCTGCCGCGCCGGCGACACCCCGTATAGGGGGTTCACTCGGAATTGATGGGCTCACGTGAGATGGAGGGTGACCGCATGGTCGATGCGGCGCAACCGGATGAGAGCAGTGTCGCGGCGTTACGGGTCGCGGCTCAAGCACTGAAGGAGGCCATCGACGGGCACCTGGCCGTGCTGACGGCCGGCACGGACCCCTCCGCCGAGCGCGGCGCCGTGCTGCGGGCACTCGCGTCCTATGACGATGCCCTCACCTCCGTCACGGCGGCGCCGGAACCCGCCCGGACCGGCGGCGTGCTCTCTGTCCTGACCCGTACCGATCATCACGTCGCGGACTTCGAGCAGCTCGTCGAGGCGGGGCGGAGTGCGTACCGCGCCATCCAGCCGGACGCAGGGGAGGATGAGGTGCGGGCCGAGGTGCCGGACGTGAGCAGCGCCCTGTACGAGATCCTGCATGTCAACGAGGACGAGGTGCCGTTCCCCTTTCCCGCTGCCAAGCCGATCGCCGGGATGGTGTGGTTCCTGAGCACGCGCGAGGCGATGCCCGTGGACCTGCACGACAGCCCCTTCGGGGTGGCTGCGGAAGTAGCGGGAAACCTGCTGTACGCGCATCGCCTCATCTATGCGCCGCCAGGGGTGCACGAGGACTGACGCTGGCCCCACCTCCCCGGACTCGGTCGCAGTCCACCGCAACGTCACGAGCTTCTTCACTCTTGGCAATGTTTTCATTACTCTAAGTAGTCGAGGCATTCGATTCAACGACGGAGAGTGAACTCATGAAACGGGCTCTCGTGACCATGCTGCTCGCCCTGGGCGCGGTGGGGATCGCCGTTCCCGCCCACGCCGACCATGACTCGAACTTCGGCGGCGGGGTGAACGCGGCGAACAACTGGAACTTCACCGCCGCGGCCGTCTGCCTGCAGGAGGTGGCGGTGGTGCCGGCCCTGGGGGACTACGTGAGCGATCACGTGAACAACTGCTCCAACGGCAACGTCATCGATCACAGCAGGTAGAAACCGTGCCGGTCGGCGCCCAGGGCGGGCGCCGACCGGCAAAGTGGCGCGCCCCGTTCAGCCGCGCCTGGCCGGAGCCCAGCCGTGACCCCACCCGCTCTGCACCATCGTCTGGAACCCCCAGCCGTCCTCGGTCCGTACGAGCAGATCGGCGTAGTGCATCTCCTGCCGCGCACCCTCGACCGTCATGGTCGCCTCGGTCTCCACCACCACGAGGTTCGGGCTCAGGAAGTGCGGGATCCGCTTCGACCGGAGGTCCAGCCCGGCCGTGCCGCCGCCCATGGCCTCCCGCATCGCCTCCAGGTACTCCTTGCGCGTCCACTGCCGCACCGCCGCGTGGCCTCCTGGCACGTCGGTGGCCAGGTTCATCGGGAAGACGGCCAGGTCGGCCAGCTTCTCGATCGCGCCCTGCTCGGCCAGCGCGTCGTACTCGGCGAACCACTGCTCGACGCTCGCCAGCTCCTCGCTGCTCGGCTCATACATCCGCGTCTTCCCCTCATCAGTTACCGTACGGCGTACCGTACAGTATACGGAAGATGGGCCGCAACGCCGATGGAACGGAAAGGAACGCCTTGGTGGTTGAAACCGCAACCACCTGCACGGAGGGCCTTGTGCGTACTAGCCGCCTGTTGTCTCTCGCCGCCCTGCTGGTCCCCGCCACGCTGATCCCGTCCGGGGCCCACGGCGCCGCGCCCCAAGAGGTGGGGGAGCGCGTCGTCTACGTGTCCAACAGCGAGTCCACCAGCATCTCCAGGTTCGTCGTCGACCTGTCCAGCGGGCGCCCGGTCCTGACCGGCGACCCCGTGCCCGCGGGCCCCGGCGTCCGTCAGATGGCGCTCACCCCGGACGCCCGCCTGGCCTACGCGTCCAACGCGGGCGAGGACGAGCCGGGCACGATCTCGGCGTACGCGGTCGGGCCGCGAGGGCGGCTGACCCCGCTGCCCAACGGCGCGGACACCGTCGAGACCGGCGGCGACACCCCCTTGGGCATCGTCGTCACGCCGAGCGGACGCCACCTGTACGTCGCCCACGTCTTCAGCAAGTCGGTGGCCGGTTTCACGATCGCTCCCGACGGCCGGCTCCGGCCGCTCCCCGGTTCGCCCACCGAGACCAGCGTGGCCAACCCGCGCGGGCTGGCGGTCACACCCGACGGCCGTTTCCTGTACGTCGGCCACGGCGACCCCGGCCCCGACCGGCTCAACTCCGTCGGCGCGATCAGCACCTTCGCCATCAAGGGCGACGGCACCCTCACCGAGATCAAGCCGCCGATCAGGGTGGGCCGGTTCTGCGGGGCCATGACCATCTCTCCCGACGGCCGCCGGATCTATCTGACCTGCAGCGACACCTCGCAGGTCCACGGCTTCGCGATCGGCTCCGACGGCACGCTGACCGCGCTGCCCCGCTCGCCGTACGACGTGCCCACCTTCCCTGAAGGCATCACCACCTCACCTGACGGACGCTTCGTCTACGTCGCCAGCCCGGCCGCGGGCGGCGGCGGCACGCCGCCGGGCGACGGCGCGGTGTCGGGCTTCTCCGTCGGCGCCGACGGGTCGCTCACGCCGGTCAAGGGCTCGCCGGTCCCGGCCGGCCTCGGTCCGGTCGGCATCGTCATCCTGCCGGACGGACGATTCCTGTACGCCTCCACCGACCTCCCCGGCGTCACCGAGGGCCCCACCGGAGGACTCAGCGCGTTCGGCATCGGCCCCGGCGGGACGATGCGGCCCCTGTCCGACGAGCCCTTCCCCACCGGCGGCAGCGAGCCCGCCTACAACTCGGCCGCGGTCCTGCCCGACCAGGGACCGGCCGCCGCCTTCACCGCCAGGCCCGGCGGACGCACGGTGACCCTCGACGCGTCGGCCTCGGCCGACCCCGACGGCCGCGTCGCCGCCTACCGCTGGGCCTTCGGCGACGGCACCACCCGCACCACCGCCGATCCCCGGATCAGCCACCGCTACGCGCGAGCGGGGACGTACCGGGTGAGCCTGGTCGTCACCGACAACGAGGGCTGCTCGACGGTCATGGTCTCCACCGGCCAGGGCGTCCTGTGCAACGGCACCACGGCCGGCACCGTCACCCACGACGTCGTCGTCCCCTAGCGACAGCCGGTCGGCAGGGCTCACGGGCCGCGGTCCGGTGGCAGGGCGTGGCACCGCCCGTTCGTCCACACTGACGAGGAGACGTCGCATCCTCACCCGCTGACGTGATGCGGCGGGGACGGCTATGCGGACAGGCGATCCAGCCACTCCGTCAGCAGCCGCTGTTCAGCGTGGCTGAGAACGTTCTGGTCGGGCAACGCGGCGCGCAGGGCCCGGGCGGCGCCGGCCGGGCCCTGCTCCTGCACGGCCGCCTCCTGGGTGGTGACGGCAGTGATCATCGCTTCGCGCAGGGCGAGGAGCAGGGCGGGGTCGCGCTGAGGCTCGGGCAGGGACAGCCAGGTCAGGACGGCGCCGCGGGCCGTGGCGTGGATGATCTGGGCCGCGAGACTCTCCTCCACCCGCAGCAAGCCGGTGAGGGCCAGGCGGCGGACGCGCTCCATGAGGTGTTCGAGGCCGACCCGGAAGGCGGCGGTGGACCTGGCGGGCTCGGCGTACATCAGCGTGTACAGCGCGGGGTTGGCCAGCCCGAACTCGACGGCGACATCCCAGCTCACACGTAGTTCTTTGATCGGGTCCTGCGGGTCCGGGTCGAGGTGCTTGGCGGCGAGGAACCGGATGAAGCCGTGTTCGGCGACGGCGTCGAGCAGCCCCTCCTTGTCGCTGAACAGCCGGTACAGGGCCGGTGGTTGCAGCCCGGCGGCGTCGGCGACCGCGCGGGTGGTGACCGCGTCGCGGCCACCGCGCTCCAGCAGGTCGATCGCGACGTCGATGATCCGGCGGCGGGTCTGCTCGCGTGCTGGGGACGGGTCAGCCATGTATCAATGGTAACACCTGTCGCATAGCGCAGATCTTATCGGTGTGATTTACATTGATAATAATGATGATAACATTCCTCCGTTGCCATCGGAAACAGCCATAGGGAGAGCGTCAGCATGGCCGACCGTCTGCGGATCATCGGAGTGGAAGAGACCGTCGTCGTGCCCGCCGTCCACGAGGCGTACCAGCGGGCTGGATCACCGCAGATCCCCGCCCGCGGCTTCGGCGACAGCCCGATCGCCGGGAACCTGCGCGAGACCGGCGAGCAGCGACTCGCCCACATGGACGACCAGGGCATCGACGTCGCCGTACTGTCCCTGTCCTCACCCGGCGTGCAGGACCTGCCCACCACCGAGGCGATCACGGTGGCTCGCGAGGCCAACGACCAGCTCGCGGAGATCGTCGCCTCGCGTCCCGACCGTTTCCAGGCGTTCGCCGCGATTCCCACCCAGTCGCCGGACGCCGCCGCGGCCGAGCTGGAGCGGGCGGTGGGCGAGCTGGGCTTTCCCGGCGCCATGCTGTACGGCCGCACCGGCGACAAACTGGCCGACCACCCCGACAACGACGAGCTGTACGCCACCGCCGAGCGGCTCGGCGTGCCGCTGCACTTCCACCCGCAGCTGCCGGTCCAGCCGGTGATCGACGCCTACTACTCCGGCATCGGCCCGATCGGCACGCCGCTGGCTGGAGCGGCGATCGGCTGGTACTACGACCTGGGCGTCCAATATCTGCGGATGATCTTCTCAGGTGTCTTCGACCGGTTCTCCGACCTGCAGGTGATCGCCGGACACTGGGGCGAGGTCGTCCTGTTCTACCTCGACCACACCGGCTTCTTCGCCCAGGCCGGCGGCCTTCAGCGGCCGCTCGCCGACTACTTCAGGCAGAACTTCTGGGTCGCCGGCAGCGGCACCAGCAGCCCGCGCTACCTGCGCTGGACCGCCGAGGTCATGGGCGCCGACCGGATGCTGTACTCCACCGACTACCCCTTCACCTACGGGTTCCGGCCCGGTGGGTTTCCCTACGTCGACACCAGCGGTGGCGTCGCCCGTTCCTTTCTGGAGAGCGCGCCCTTCACCGACGAGCAGAAGGCCGACATCGCGCACCGCAACTGGGAACGCCTCACCGCCCGCGCGCCGAGGACGTCCATATCGGGATGAACCGGCGCCACTTTAGTGCCCTCGGTCACAACCTCCTCAACGACAGGCTCGTACGGTGCGAGAGACGCGTCGACATCATCGCGGCCATCCGGCCGGACGAGCAGACGACCGGGAGACGGGGTAAAGATGATCAGGAAGCTCGTGACCGCCACGACGACGGCGGGTCTGCTGGCTACGGCCATGGTGACGTTCGGGGGGACGGCGGCAGGGGCGGCTTCGTGCACGGGGAGCTGCATCGAGAAGTCTGCGGCGGCGCCGGGCGTCGCGCGGCAGTTCCCCTGGGAGGCATCCGGTGCCCCCATCTCGCCTGACGGCGGCTACCAGCCTGACGGTGGCTACCAGCCCGATGGCGGGTACCAGCCCGATGGCGGGTACCAGCCCGATGGCGGGTACCAGCCTGACGGCGGTTATCACAATGACTGACGCCCACGGGGGCGAAGAAGCCAGGCGTGGCGGCCGAACCTTGCGGAGATGAGGGGACATCCATGTCGCGCCGGCGCGTCCACCTCGTCGGCAGCTATCCGGCTGCCGGAACCTCCGCGGCCATGACCACCATCGCCGAGGTCGCCGGTCCCTTCCTGCGCTCGTTACCCGACGGCGAGACGGGGGAGCGCAGCCGCTGGATCGTCAACGTCATCGACGGCCTGCGCGACCACCCCGGCCTCGAACTGGTCAAGGACGGCGACTACTCGAGCTACGACAGCCGTCCCCTGTTCAAGGTGCGCCGCGGGCACCGCCTTACCCCGGACTCGCTGCGCCTCGGCTACGCGAACGTCGCCAGGGAGAGCTACACGGTGTTCAGGCAGGTCCGCGCCGAGCACGGGCTGCCGGAGGTGTCGTTCCAGGTCGGCTTGCCGGGCGACTTCGACCTCGCGTACTTCGCGTTCGGCGCGGCGGGCGCGGTGCGGCTGCGCGGCGTGGTCCGCGCCGCGCTCGCCCGGGAGATCGCCGAGATCGCCGCCTGGGGCGGCCAGGACGTGGTGTTCCAGATCGAGGTGCCAGGTGAGCTGGTGCTGGTGGAGGGGCTGCCTCGCCCGCTGCGGGCCGCGGCGGCCCGCGCCCTGGTGCGGGGGCTGGTCAAGCAGGCCGTCGTCGCGCCGTCCGGTACGCGGTTCGGCGTGCACCTGTGCGTCGGCGACCTCGGCAACAAGGCGCTGCGCCCGCTGGGCTCCGCCTCCGCCCTGGTGGCCCTGGTCAAGGCGCTGCTGCGGTACTGGCCGCAGGGAAGGCCGCTGGAGTACGTCCACGTGCCGCTGGCGGCGGGCGACCAGCCGCCGCCGCTGGACGAGAACTTCTACCGCGGGCTGTCCGCGCTGGCCGGGATGCCGTCGCGGGTCCGGTTCGTCGCCGGTCTGGCGCACGAGGGCCAGGACGCCGGCGAGCAGCGGGCGATCCTGGAGCGGGTGGAGCGCCTGCTGGAGCGGCCGGTGGACGTCGCTTCCGCCTGCGGTCTCGGCAGGCGATCACCCCAGGACGCCCGCCGCGCCCTGGAACGGGCCGCCGCCCTCGCCGAGACCTGACGGCCGGCCCCGGGCGGTGGGGCTCGAACCGGACCGGGCGGGGTCAGCGCATCGGCCGGGCCTCAGCGCGCCGGCCGGCGCCGGTTCACGCAGGTGGGCGCCGACCGCGCCGCAACGCGCCGACCGCGCCGCAACGCGCCGACCGCGCCGCAACGCGCCGACCGCGCCGCAACGCGCCGACCGCGCCGCAGCGCGCCGCCGGCGCCGGTTCACGCAGGTGGGCGGGCTCTTCGATGAACCTGGTGCCGAACGCCGACAGCAAGCACAGCAGAGCCGACACCACCACGATGGGCCAGAGCTGCCCACCGGACCACCCGTCCAGCCAGGCAGCCACAAAGGGAATGCAACCCCCCACGACGGCCCCCGCGATCTCACGGGTGAACGTGACCCCGGTGTACCGGTACCGGACGTCGAACAGCTCCGACATCATCGTGGCCTGCGACGCGAGCGTCAGATCATTGCACAACGTGTAGATCATCACAAAGGCCGCCCAGATCACGACAGGGGTGCCGGTGTCGAGCATGAAGAAGAACGGGTAGAACAGCACCGCGGCGGCCACCGATCCGGCCACCATGACCGGCCGCCGCCCGTACCGGTCGCAGAGCCAGCCCGCGGTCGGCACAGTGACGAGCTTGACCAGGTTGGCGATCACCACGCCGATCAGGCCGACCCACGCCTCGGTGTGCACGTGCGTGGTCAGGTAGGTCAGGGCGTAGACGGACGGCAGGTAGCTGATCACGTTCGGCGCGATGCTGATGAGCATGCCGGGCACGATCTTGTGGCGGGAGGAGGCGAACAGCGCCCGCAGCGGCGCCATCGCCCGCTCGCCGCCGGCGCCGGGGTTGTCGCGCGCCTCGCGGAACTCGGGGGTGTCGGAGACCTTCATCCGTACGATGACGCCGGCCACGCCGACGAAGACGCTGAGCAGGAACGGGATGCGCCAGCCGTAGTCGATGAAGGCCTCGTGCGGCATGACCGCGGAGACGAGGAAGAAGACGCCGGTCGCGACGAGTGAGCCGACCGCGTTGCCGAGGGTCGGGGCGCTGGCGTTCAGCCCGCGTGACCGGGTCTCGGCGTGTTCGGCGGACATCAGCATGGCGCCCGCGTACTCGCCGCCCGCGCCGAGCCCCTGCACGACGCGCAGCGCGACGAGCATGACCGGGGCCGCCGCGCCGACGGAGGCGTAGGAGGGCAGCAGGCCGATCAGTGTGGACGCCGCCGCCATCAGGAGCAGCGTGACGAACAGCATCGTGCGGCGGCCGACGCGGTCGCCGAGCACGCCGATGACGATGCCGCCGACGGGCCGGGCGAAGAACCCGACGGCGAACGTGGCCAGCGACGACAGGGTCGCCGCCACGGGGTCGCCGGCGGGGAAGAACACCTGGGGCAGCACCAGCGCGGCGGCTGTGCCGTACAGCGAGAAGTCGTACCACTCGAGCGCGGTGCCGACCGTGGAGGCGATCGTCGCCCGGCTCAGCCGTCTCGTCATCCGTTGACTCCCTCAATCCAGTTTGCCGATTGCGCACCTGCATTCGGACCATTAACGTTAATGTGGCCGCAACATTACGAGTGGCCTGCTCAGCAGGTCAAGGGTTTCGGCAATCAGGTGTTTACATGAGCGTTAATGAGAGAGGACTGCGCATGGGACTCGCAGCGCCGGCCATCGACGCCGGGCTGTCGAAGTACGATCCGCTCGGCCGGATCCTGTGCTTCGACCGGTTCGACTCGACCACCCACGGCTGGACCGAGCTGATCGGCAACTACGACGGCCGGGGTGACCTCGGCACGGTCGACGAGCACATGCGCGACTTCCGGCCGCCGCAGCTCTCCTCCTGCTCGTTCTTCGACGTCGGCACGCACGGCACGCTCAGCGGCAACTACGCCCTCAAGCTTGCCACCCGCCCCTACCCGGGGCACACGGCCACGGGCATCCGCCGGCTCACCATGGCCGGGCGGGGCCGCGTCCGCATCGAGACGTACTTCGCTTACAAGGCGGAGGCTACCGTCGGCCACGAGCTGCCCGCCAGCGTCGCCTGGGACGGCAACCGGCACCCGTCGGAGTCGCAGTTCGGCGCGTTCACCGTGGCCACCGACATCTGCGCCGACAACGGGGTGCGCTACCACAACGTGCTCCGCTACCAGAACACGAATCTGGCGGGCGAGATGACCCAGCGGTTCATGTATCCGGTGGTCCCCGAGCCGACGCCGCGCGACCACCAGGAGGGCAAGTTCGCCCTGCCGTACGCGGCCGACTTCACCGCGCCCGACCCGGACGACTGGCGTTACTTCGGCGAGCCCCTGGAGCTGTGCGCCAACGAGGTGCCCACCAAGATCAACTGGCACTACCTGCGCTGGGACATCGACACCGCCACCCGCAAGAACGTGGAGCTGCGGCTCAACGACCGCGTCATGGACATGAGCGACGTGCCGGTGCCGGTCTACCCCGACCGCTACAGCACCCTGGACAACCTGCTCAACTTCTACTTCTCGGTACGGACCCACGCCGGGATCCGCAACTTCCTCTTCCTCGACTCCGTGCTTATCTCGGTGGATTGGTGACGACGACGATGCGATCGACCATGACCGCGGTGCTGGAACGCGCCGCGCTGGTGAACGACGAACTCGCCACCGAGCCGTACGAGCTGCCGTGGGCCGCGGAGGCGCGCTTCTTCGTCCAGGCGCACGAGCTGACCGGGACGCTGGAGCTGACCACCGAGATCTCACCGGACGGCCTCACCTGGTGCCCCGCCGACGTGCCGCCGGTGCGGGTCGAGGAGCCGGGGATGACGAGCTGGCCGGTCAGCGGTTTCGGGCAGTGGCTGCGCGTACGCTGCAGGGTTTCCGGCGACGCCGCCCCGGCTGCCAGACTGCGGATCTACTTGGTGGGCAAGAGCTGAGCCGGAGGATGACGGGATGGCACGTTCGCAACGGGTGACGCTACGGGACGTGGCCGACCGGCTGGGCCTGTCGGTCAACACCGTGTCGCGGGCCCTGGCCGGCAAGGACCAGGTCAGTGAGGACACCAGGGCCCTGGTCAGCGCCGAGGCCAAGCGGCTCGGGTACGTCCCGAACAGCCATGCCCGCTCGCTCGTGTCAGGCCGCACCATGGTCGTCGGCCTGGTCATCACCAACCCGTCCAACCCGTTCTACGCCGCGCTCATCTCCGCGGTCGAACGGCAGTGCCGGGCCGGCGGCTACTCCGTGCTGCTCCTGGTGACGGAGGACTCCGCGGACAACGAGGAACGCGCGGTGCAGGAGCTGCTGCGGTTCGGCGTGGACGGCGTGCTCGGCGTCGCCACCGAGAGCAGCAGCGACGTGTGGGACGCGCTGCGCGAGGCGGGCATCCCCGTGGTGCAGCTCAGCCGCGACATCCCCGGCCGCGGGCTGGACTTCGTCGGCATCGACGTGGAGTCGGCCATCCGTGACGCGATCGTCCGGGTGGCCCCTCCCGGCGTCCGGCGGATCTGGCTGCTGGAGGAGGACCTGCGCGTCAGCACGGTCGCCGCCAGGATCGCGGGCTTCCGCCGCGCGCTCGACGACCTGGGCGTCGCGCACGAGCACTCGCTCGTGCTCAAGGTGCCCACCCGGCGGACGAGCGGCGCCAGCCTGCCGTGGAGCCCCGACGACGCGTACGCGCTGGCCGCCAACGTGATCACGCCGGGCAACCACCCGGACCTGGTGGTCACCGCGAACGACTACGTGGCGCTGGGCGTCTACCGGGCCATCCGGGAGTGCGGGCTGACCGTGCCCGATGACGTGCGCGTCCTCGGGTACGGCGACCACCCGTTCGCCGCCTACCTCCAGCCGGCCCTGACCACCATCAGGCTGCCGGCCGACGAGGTGGGCACGGCCGGGGTGGATCTGCTGCTGCGCCGCATGGCCGACCGGGACCGGCCGAGGACCAGCACCCGGCTCCCCGCCGAGCTGGTCGAACGCCAGTCGACGGGATGAGGGCGCTGTCCCAGGGACGGGGGCGGTCGGTGAGGTGAGCGGGCGTGGTCAGGGTGTCGGGCCGCCGTACCAGGCGACGCGGAGGTCCGCGGCCTGCCCGCCGACCTCGATCCGCGCCTCCTGCCCGTCACGCAGGTCCAGGTAGCCGGCGCTGAACGTGACGCCGGGGGACGGCGACAGGACGCGGGCCAGGTAGGTGTAGCCGCGCGAGACCAGGGTGACCGCGCGGTCGCCGTACCTGGCCTCGATCCGCCCCTCGCCGAGCGGCAGGTCCTTCAGCGGCGCGAAGAACAGCCGGTTGGGCTCGACGCCCTCGCCCGACACCCAGGCGAACCGGTCGGGCCCCGGCCGGTAGGCGGCGGCGGGGGCCGACCAGACCGGCCGGGAGGAGCCGGGCGGCGCGACGACGGCGACACGCTCGTCGAGCACACTCTCCCCGGCGAACGTGGCCACCTCGACCCGCAGCTCCAGAGCCGCCTCGGCGCGCCCGCTGTTGGTGACCCACAGCGTGAGGTCGCCGTCGTCCTCCCGGACGAAGCTCGCCAGCACGGGCCGGTAGGCGCGCTGCGCGAAGTAGAAGCCCGCCTTGGGCACCAGGTCATGGTCCACCACCGACCACGACAGGCCCGGCCACGGATCGTTGAACTGCCAGATCAAGGCGCCCGAGCAGACCGGCTGGCGCCGCCGGTAGTGCTCGATGCCGAACTTCAGCCCCTCGGCCTGGCAGGCCATCGAGAAGTCGACGTACTGCTCCAGGCCGGCGGGCAGGCCCGTCTCCACCGACATGAGGTCGTCGCCCTTGTTCCTGGGCACGTCCTTGTTGCGGTGCCTGAACTGGGGGCTGTGCAGTTCCAGGGATCCGGGCGGCGTCCAGCGGCGCAGGGTGTCCAGCGCGGGCGCGGCGTGCAGGCCGAACTCGCTGATGAACCGCCCCTTGTCGTGGCGGTAGCGCGAGAAGTGCACGGCCTCGCCGCGTGAGGCGAACGCGGCAGGGCCGCCCGCGCCGACGTCCACGCCGTGCCACACCTCCCAGGCGTGCCGGTCGCCGTCCATGACGCCGTTCATGCGCTTGAGCTCGGAGTAGGGGCTGCCAGGCCAGTACGGGATCTCCGGGCTGAGCCGGGACACCGCCGACGGCAGGAGGTCGTGGAAGAACGCCCAGCCCCAGTTGCCCGGCTCGAAGCCCCGGTGGATCAGCCCGTGCATGGCGTGCACCTCGTTGTTGCCCGCCCACAGGGCCATGCAGGGGTGGTTGCGCAGCCGTTTGACCTGGTACTCCGCCTCCTGGGCGACCTCGGCGCGCAGCGTGGGGTCGTCGCTGGGGTAGTCGACGCAGGCGAACATGAAGTCCTGCCAGACGAGGACGCCCAGCTCGTCGCAGGCCTGGTAGAAGGCGTCCTGCTCGTACGTGCCGCCGCCCCAGATCCGCAGCATGGTCATGTTGCCGCGCCGGGCCGTCTCGACCAGCGCGCGGACCGTCTCCGGGGTGACCGAGCCGGTCAGCATGCTGGCGGGCACCCAGTTGGCGCCCCTGGCGAACGTCGGGACGCCGTTGACGACGAAGCGGAACAGGCGTCCGCCCTCCTCGTCCGGCGAGCGGTCCAGCGTGACGGTCCGCAGCCCGATCCGGTCACGGACCCGGTCGAGCACCTGGCCGTCGGGGGTGGTCAGCTCGATCGACACCTCGTACAGCGGCTGCTCGCCCAGGTCGTGCGGCCACCAGAGCCGGGCGTCGGCCACGGTGACGCTGGTGGTGCCGGTGAAGGTGCGGCCGTCGGGCGCGGTCAGCGTGACGACCGGCGTCAGGGGGCCGTCGTGGGCGAAGGCGTCCACCTCGACGTCCACCGCCACCCGCGCCGTCCCGTCCTGGACGGAGGTGACGCGCAGGTGGTGCGCCGACACGACGGCGCCGCGCTCGCGGCGCAGCTCGGCCGGTCGGGTCAGGCCGACGGACGGCAGCCGGGGGCCGAAGTCCCAGCCCCAGGAGAACGTGGCCTTGCGGCGCAGGGTGAGGGCGAGGTTCGCGGACATCACCCCCGGCGGCTCCTCCCCTTCCGGCACGTCGCCGGGGGCGTGCGCGCCGAGGATGGCCTTCATGCGGGCGACCGTGTCGGTGATGTCGGGCGGCGCCGTCAGCCCGGCCAGCGGCGGCGTGAACCGGATCCGCAGCTCGTTGCGCGCCCTGACCAGCGAGGTCACGTCGAAGACGGCCGGCCTGAACTGCGACTCGTGCGAGCCGATGAGCTCGCCGTTCAGCCAGAACGAGGCGACGGTGTCCACGCCGGGGAAGATCAGGCGCAGCCGCTCGCCGGGCGCGAGGTCGTCGGGGCCGTCGAACGCGGTGCGGTACCACCAGGTCTCCTCCTCCACCCAGCGGGCCGCGTGCTCGTTGTCGCCGTAGTAGGGGTGGCCGAGCAGGCCGGCGGCGATCAGGCTCTCGTGGACGCCGCCGGGGACCTTCGCGGGATGCCAGCCTCCCGCCTCGTCGTGGGTGAGCTCGAAGCGGTCGAGGAACATCGCACTCCTTCGGTCGGCTGACGTCACTGTAGACGCGAAAACCCAGTGACGCTAGGTTTTCGCGGGTGGGCGTTCCGGTGGGTGCGATACGTTCTGACCATGAGCGGCGCGACGCGGCGGGGGCCGTACTCGAAGGGCATCGCGCGTCGCGCGGAGATCCTCCGCGCCGCGCTGGACGCCTACCAGACCTCAGGACGGCAGGGGCCCGCGCTGAAGTCCATCGCCGCGTCCGTGGGGCTCACCGAGGCAGGGGTGCTGCACTACTTCGGCAGCAAGGACGAGCTGCTCGTGGCGATACTCGAGGCCCGCGACCGCGAGCACGCCGGCTCCTACGACCTCGGCACCATGGACGGCATCTGGGCGCTGCTCGCCGACACCACCCGCACCCCTGGGCTGGTCAAGCTGTTCGTCGACATGACCGCCGCCTCCGCCGACCCCGGGCATCCGGCGCACGCCTTCTTCCAGCGGCGCACCCGCCACATCGCCGGGCTGCTCGAACGGCACCTCGGGCCTGGGCGGGAATGGCAGGCCAGGGTGTTGCTCGCGGCGGCGGAGGGGCTGCAGATCCAGTGGCTGCGCGACCCGTCCACCGACATCGTCGCCGACCTCAAGCGTCTGCAGGCCGCCCTCCTCTAGGAACCCTCGCATCCGCGCGGCCGGACGCCCCGACGCGTCAGCCGCGGGACTCCAGGTGTTGCTGGATGGCGGCCATGACGGCCTGCGGCGTCGCGGCGCGGCTGAAGGTGGCGACGACGACCTGGTCGTCGTCCTGGGGCTGTTCGAGATGGCGGAAGGTGGCGATGACGTACCCGAGCGCGTGGTCGAGCGGCCCGCTCGGGTCGTACGTGCCGCCGGAGCGCAGCCACCCTCGCAGCACCTGGTTGTGCGCGGCCACCACCGAGGCCGCCATGAGCTCGGCGCGCAGCCCGGCGTCGGGCGAGTCGCCCAGCCAGGCGCCGACGAACTCGCGGAACAGCCGCTGGTAGCGGGCGACGCTGGCGATCTCGCGGTCGCGCAGGGCGGGCACCTGGCGGACGAGCCGGTAGCGGCGGAGCGAGACCTCGGCGTCGTCCACGTAGTGGGCGAGCACGATGCGCACGGCGTCGGTGATGGCGACGATCGCGGTGCCCGCCGTGGAGGCGCGCAGCCGGGCGTCGATCCGGTCGAGCAGCGCGTCGTGGTCGGGGAAGATCGCGTCTTCCTTGGAGCGGTGGTAGCGGAAGAACGTGCTGCGGCTCACGCCCGCGCGCGCCGCGATGTCGTCGACGGTGGTCGCGTCGTAGCCCTTCTCGTCGAACAGCGCCACGGCGGCCTCGGCGAGGCGGTGTTTGATCGGAGGTTTCGGCACAGGGGTCATTCTCCCGGGAAACAGGGGTGTTCAACACTTGCGGAACTGAGTACCGTACTTATGAAACTCAGTCTTGCGGATGGTGGTGGATGGCAGCGCAGGGGACCGCGGGCAGTCTCGCCCGCCTGAAGGAGCGGCTGGACGAGGCGGTGCACGTCGCCGAGGCGCGCGCGGCGGCCAAGCAGCACGCCAAGGGCAGGCTGACCGCCAGGGAGCGGATCGAGCGGCTGCTGGACGACGGCTCGTTCGTCGAGCTGGACGCCCTCGCCAAGGGGTCGCTCGGCCACGGCGACGGCGTGGTGACCGGCTACGGCACGGTGGACGGCCGCCAGGTGTGCGTGTTCTCGCAGGACTTCACGGTGGCCGGCGGCTCGCTGGGCGAGGTGTACGGGCAGAAGATCTGCAAGGTCATGGACCTGGCGATGCGCAACGGCTGCCCGATCATCGGCATCAACGAGGGGGCCGGGGCGCGCATCCAGGAGGGGGTGGTCTCGCTCGGCCTGTACGGGGAGATCTTCCGCCGCAACATCCGCGCGTCCGGGGTGATCCCGCAGATCTCGCTCATCATGGGCGCGTGCGCGGGCGGCCACGTCTACTCGCCGGCGCTCACCGACTTCACGATCATGGTGGACGAGACGTCGCACATGTTCGTCACAGGCCCGGACGTCATCAAGACCGTCACCGGCGAGGACGTGTCCTTCGAGGACCTGGGCGGCGGCCGGGTGCACAACAGCCGCAGCGGCGTCGCCCACTACCTGGCCTCCGACGAGGACGACGCCCTCGGCTACGCGCGGGCGCTGCTGTCGTACCTGCCGGACAACAACCTCGACGAGCCGCCGCACCCGCACGTCGAAGCGGACCTGTCAGACGACCCGGCCCTGGACACGCTCGTCCCCGACTCGCCGAACCAGCCCTACGACATGCACGAGGTCATCGCCGCGCTGCTGGACGACGGCGAGTTCCTGGAGGTGCAGGAGCTGTTCGCGCCCAACATCGTGATCGGCTTCGGCCGGATCGAGGGCCGCCCGGTCGGCGTCGTCGCCAACCAGCCGATGCGGCTGGCGGGCACGCTCGACATCGACGCCTCCGAGAAGGCCGCCCGGTTCGTCCGCACCTGCGATGCCTTCAGCGTCCCGGTGCTGACGCTCGTGGACGTGCCCGGCTTCCTCCCCGGCACCGGCCAGGAGTGGAACGGCATCATCCGGCGCGGCGCCAAACTCCTGTACGCCTACGGCGAGGCCACCGTGCCGCTGGTCACCGTGATCACCCGGAAGGCGTACGGGGGCGCGTACGACGTGATGGGCTCCAAGCACCTCGGGGCGGACGTCAACCTGGCGTGGGCCACCGCGCAGATCGCGGTCATGGGCGCGCAGGGCGCGGTCAACGTCCTGCACCGCAAGCGCCTGGCCGCCGCCGAGGACCCCGAGGCGCTGCGCGCCGAGCTGATCGCCGAGTACGAGGACACCCTGGCCACGCCCTACCTGGCGGCCGAGCGCGGCTACGTGGACAAGGTGATCCGGCCGGGCGAGACCCGCCGCGAGGTCACCCGCGCGCTGCGGCTGCTGCGCGGCAAGCGCGATGCCCTGCCGCCCAAGAAGCACGGGAACATCCCGCTATGAAGATCGTCAAGGGCTCGCCGACGCCTGAGGAACTGGCCGCCCTCGTCGTCGTGCTACAGGCCGCACCCCAAGCACCCGTACCCGTGACGCGCCGCCGCCGCCACCCGCTGCGGCGCCCCCTCACGCCCGGCCCCGGCCGCTGGCGGGAGCCGAACTTCGGAGGACAGTTGTGAGCCTGCGCAAGGTGCTCATCGCCAATCGCGGCGAGATCGCCGTCCGCGTCATCCGGGCCTGCCGGGACGCCGGCCTCGGCAGCGTGGCCGTCTACACCGAGCCCGACCGCGACGCGCTGCACGTCAGGATGGCCGACGAGGCGTACACGCTCGACGGGGAGACGTACCTGTCGATCGAGAAGATCGTCGAGGTGGCGGCGCGGTCCGGCGCAGACTCCGTGCACCCCGGCTACGGCTTCCTGGCCGAGAACGCCGCCTTCGCCCAGGTCGTCCTCGACGCGGGGCTGACCTGGATCGGGCCGCCGCCGTCCGCGATCACCGCGCTCGGCGACAAGGTGCGGGCCAGGCACATCGCGCAGAAGGTCGGCGCGCCCCTGGTCGCCGGTACGCCAGATCCCGTGGCGGGCGTCGGCGAGGTGGTGGCCTTCGCCGAGGAGCACGGGCTGCCGATCGCGATCAAGGCGGCGTTCGGCGGCGGCGGGCGCGGGCTCAAGGTCGCCCGCACGCTGGAGGAGATCCCCGACCTGTACGACAGCGCTGTCCGCGAGGCGGTGGCGTCGTTCGGCCGGGGCGAGTGCTTCGTCGAGCGGTACCTGGACCGGCCGCGCCACGTCGAGACCCAGTGCCTGGCGGACGCCCACGGCGGCGTCGTGGTCGTGTCCACCCGCGACTGCTCGCTCCAGCGTCGCCACCAGAAGCTGGTGGAGGAGGCCCCGGCGCCGTTCCTGACGGCTGAGCAGGAGGCGTTGCTGCGCGAGTCGTCCAAGGCGATCCTGCGCGAGGCCGGTTACGTCGGCGCGGGCACCTGCGAGTTCCTCGTCGGGCAGGACGGCACCGTCTCGTTCCTGGAGGTCAACACGCGCTTGCAGGTCGAGCACCCGGTCACCGAGGAGGTCACCGGCATCGACCTGGTCCGCGAGATGTTCCGCATCGCCGGCGGCGAACCGCTCGGCTACGACGACCCGGCGCCGCGCGGCCACTCCATCGAGTTCCGCATCAACGCCGAGGACCCGGGCCGCGGCTTCCTGCCCGCCCCAGGAACGATCACCCGCTGGCGGGCCCCCTCCGGCCCCGGCGTCCGCCTGGACAGCGGGTACGAGCAGGGCGAGACCGTGCCCGGCTGCTACGACTCCCTGATCGCCAAGCTGATCGTCACCGGCGCCACCCGCGAGCAGGCCTTGCAGCGCGCCCGCCGGGCCCTGGCCGAGTTCGAGATCGACGGCATGCCCACCGCGCTGCCCTTCCACCGGAAGGTCGTCACCGACCCGGCCTTCGTCGACTTCGCCGTGCACACCCGATGGATCGAGACCGAGTTCGCCAACGACCTCACCCCGTACGCCGGGCCGGCCGTCGCGGGCGGTGAGGCGGGCGAGCTTGAGCGCATCACGGTCGAGGTCGGGGGCAAGCGCCTGGAGGTCGTCCTGCCCGCGGGGCTCGCCGGACGCGCCGCCCCCAAGCCCGCGGCTCGCTCCGCCCCTCGGCGCGGCCGGAGCGCGGCGGCCCCGGCGGCGGGTGGCGATGCCCTGGTGAGCCCCATGCAGGGGACGATCGTCAAGGTCGTGGTCGCCGACGGCGACACCGTCGGGGCGGGGGACACGGTCGTCGTCCTGGAGGCCATGAAGATGGAGCAGCCCCTCACCGCCCACAAGGCCGGGACGGTGGTCGGGCTGTCGGCGGTGGCCGGCGCGACCGTCACGGCCGGGGCGGTGCTCTGCGAGATCAAGGACGAGCCGTGACGGGGCGGGAGCTGGCGAACGGCGGCTCGCCGGCCGTCTTCCAGCCCGGCACGCCTGCGACGGCACGCGCCCGCCTGCGTCGTTACGGCGATCAGGAGTAGAGGTCGGCGACGGCGCCCAGCACGCTGTCGCGGGCGTCGTCGGCGCTGGTGACGCCGATGAGGACGTTGGCGGCCAGCCCTTCGGCCAGGGCCACCAGCGCCACGGCCGCCCGTTGCGCGTCCAGGTCGCCGGAGACGTGACCGGCCCGCTGGCCGACGCGGAGGAGGTCGCCCAGCTGGCCGTGCAGGTCGGCGTAAAGGGTGCGCAGCCGCGCCGCGATCGTCTCGTCGGCGAACGCGAAAGCGTGGAAGGACTGCCGGACCCGCAGGTGCGCCTCGGTCGTGGCGTCGTACGGGATCAGTTCGGTGAGCACCACCGTGAGCACCAGGCGCGGCTCGGCGGCGTCCAGGTCGCGGCCGGTCCGTTCCCTGACGCGGGCGCTGCTGAGGGCGTTGCCGCGCTCGAAGGCGGCCTCGATGAGCTGCCGTTTGGCGGGAAAGTAGTGCTGCACGCGGCCGGGTGAGATGCCCGCCCGCGCCGCCACCTCCGACAGGGACACGGCGGCCAGACCGCGCTCCGCGACGATGGCGAGCACCGCGTCGGCGATCTGGTTGCGGCGCTCCTCATGGTGAGCTCCCGGCCCGCGGGTACGTCGCTCGGCCATGTCACCACCTTCCCGATATGGCCGCATCGCTTTGACTGGCGAGTATATCCCGGCCGCCCATGGGGCGTGCCTTGACAAGTGATCGTCACGCCGTTTCTAATGGCCGCGTGCCGTGTGACGCAGGCCGGGAAGACGGCGGCGGGCGGGCGGCACCTGATGCCGGGAGATGATCGCCGTGGACTCACACGTCACAGGCCGCGCCTGATCTCAACGCGCCCGCGCGTCATTCATCCCGTTGTGACGGCCTCTGCGGCTGCCCTCGTTCCGCCCCAGCCCTCGCAGCCTGGGCGTTGACGCGCGCCACCCCCACGAACTTGCCATCGCGCCCCAGCGCGCGGTTCTCACGCATGCCATGAAAGGACTTCCCTGTTGCCGACCATCACCTACCTTCCCGCCTCCCCTGAGGAGCAGGACGCCGTCCGCGCACGGATGCGTCAGGTCTTCTCCGATCCGCCCGTCCTCGACGGCGACGCCGACCTGAACCCCGTGCTGCCGGACACGGGCGGCGTCCCCGGCACCTGGGTCACCGCCCGCGGCGCCGCCGTCGAGGCGGGCGTGACCGTCTACGTGCACGGCGGCGGCTTCTCCTTCAGCAACCCGCCGATGGAGCGCATCATGGCCCACCGCCTGTCCGAGGCCACCGGCCGCCCGGCGTTCACCGTGGACTACCGGCTCGCGCCCGCCCACCCCTACCCGGCGGCGGTCGAGGACGTGCTGGCCGTCCACCGCAGCCTGCTCGCCCAGGGGGTGCCCGCCGGGCGGATCCTGCTCGTCGGCGAGTCGGCCGGGGGGACGCTGATCCTCTCGGCGCTCCTGATGCTCGCCGAAGCCGGGGAGCCCATGCCGGGCGGAGCCGTCCCCGTCTCGCCGGTCACCGACCTGGCGCAGAAGCCGGGCGACGCGGCGGGTGGTGGGCGGGACTCGATCGACCCGTCCATGATGGGGGCGATCGCTGAGCAGTACCTCGCAGGGGCGCGCCCGGACCAGGCGCCCCAGTCGCCGATCTACGGTGATCCGCGCGGCCTGCCGCCGCTGCTGCTCGCGGTCGGCGGGGACGAGGTTCTGTTGCGGGACACGCGGCGCTTCGCCGACGCGGCCGCCGCCGCTGGGGTGCTGGTGGATCTGGACGTGTACGAAGGCATGCCGCACGCGTTCCACGCGGCTGTGCTGTTCGCCGGGGACGAGCGGACGCCGACGGCCCGTACCTTCCTGAGCCGGCTCACGGCCTGGACGGCACGCCTGCCCGAGCCCGCCGACCGCGTCTAGCAGCCAGCGAGCGGCTTGTCAGGAGGAGGTGGTGGCGGGGGAGGGGGTGCGGTGGCCGACGGTGACGTCGCGCATCGTCAGGAGGGCGGCGAGGGCGAGCAGCCCCGCCACCGTCCCCAGCCAGCCGATCGTCCCGCCCACCCCCGCCGCCGTGATCCGCGTCCCGCCGATCAGCGACTGCGCGCACGCCAGCCCGAACGTCCCCCCGAGCTGCTTGGTGAGCATCGACCCCGCCGTGGCCGTGCCCATGTCGGCGTGGGGGACGCTGTTCTGGGTGGCGATGGTCAGGCCGCCCATGGCGGGGCCGGTGCCGAGGCCGATGAGCAGCAGCCACGCCCCGGTCAGGGCGGGGGAGGTGTCCTGGCCGAGGGTGAAGAACGCCGCCGACCCGGCCGCCAGCAGCGCAGCGCCGGTGAGGAGGGCGGGTTTGGTGTGTCCGGAGCGGAGGATGAGGCCGGCCGTCGCCCGGTTGCCGACGACCATGCCCACCAGGAGCGGGAGCAGCAGGAGGCCGGAGACGGTGGCGGAGTGGCCGCGTACGTGCTGGAGGTAGAGCGGCAGGAAGACGCCCGCGGGCAGGGCGGCGAGCTGGAAGAAGAAGCCGCCCGTGAGCAGCGCCGCGTAGGTGCGGGTGCGCAGCAGGTGGGGCGGGAGCACCGGGGTGGCGGCGCGCCGCTCCACCGGGACGAGCGCCGCCAGCAGGGCCAGACCGGCCAGCAGCGTCGCCAGGACGAGCGGATCGTCCCAGGTCCGGCTGGTGTTGCCCTTGATGCTCAGGCCCGCCAGCACCAGCGACAGCCCGCCGGTGAGCAGGGCGATGCCCGCGGCGTCCAGCCTGCCCGCCGACACCCCCGGCAGCCTGCGGTCGGGCAGCAGCACCGCGACCGCGGCGGCGGCGACCGTCCCGATCGGCAGGTTGACCAGGAACGCCCAGCGCCAGCTCGCGTGATCCGTCAGCAGCCCGCCGACCAGCGGGCCGCCGATCATGCCGACGATCATCATCGCGGCCATCAGGGTCTGCATGCGGATCAGCCCGCCGGTGCGGCTGGGCGGATGCAGGTCGCGGACCAGCGCCATGCCCAGCGTGAGCAGCGCGCCCGCGCCCAGGCCCTGTAAGGCGCGGCCGGCGATCAGGAACGGCATCGAGGTGGCCAGGCCGCACGCCAGCGAACCCGCCAGGAAGATCGCCACCCCGGAGAGGAGGAGCCGGCGGCGGCCGTGGAGGTCGGAGAAGCGGCCGTAGATCGGGACGCTGATGGAGGAGGTGAGCAGGTACGCGGTGACCAGCCAGACATACCAGGCGCCGGAGCCGCCGACCTGCTCGACGATGCGCGGCAGGGCGGTGCCGACGACGGTGCCGTCCAGCATGCCGAGGAAGGCGCAGGCGAGCAGGGCGTAGGTGATGAGGTTGCGGCTGCGGGACGGGAGGTCGCCGTAGAGGTCCGGTGGCGTCATCCCTGTTCGCCCTCCTTGAGGAGTGCGCCGTTCAGGAAGAGGTCCACTAGTTCGGCCGAGGTGAGGGGGGAGGGGCCGCCCCGGCCCACCGCCATGGTCATGAACGCGAAGGCGTCGGCGAGGCGTTCCGGGGCGGCTCTGAGGCGGTCGTGCTCGGGCTCGAACAGGCCCATGAGCGCCTCGCGGGTGGCGGCCATCGAGGCCTCCCTGCCGGAGACCGGGATCCCCGGCGAACCGCCGCCGCCACGGGCCGCCGCACCCTGGGCGCGACCGTCGCCCGCGCCGGTCGGCCCCGCTGGTGTGCGGCTCCCGGCGGTGGAGCCCTCGGGTGTGCGCCTTTCGGCGGTGGAGCTCTCGGGCGGGCGACTTCCGGTGGTGGAGCCCTCGGGCGGGCCGCTCTCGCCTGTGGCGCGCTCCTCCTGGCCGGGCCGCGAGCCCGCGAAGAAGCCGGGCTCGCGGCGCAGCCCGCCGGAGGCGGCCAGGGCGCCGGCGACCGCGCCCATCCTGGCCAGGTAGCCGCGCAGCGCGTCGGCCGCCTCCTCCAGCCGCTCGGCCAGCGGCAGGTCCAGGGAGATCGCCGCCACGTGGGCGAGCGTGTCGTCGGGACGCGCCGCCTCGGCCATGCAGGCGGCCAGCAGCGTCTCCTTGTCGCCGAACGCGCGGAAGATCGTGCCTTCGCCGATGCCCGCCGCGCGGGCGATCTGGGCGGTGGTCACGGACGTGCCGTACTCGACCACCAGCGGGAGGGCGGCGCGCACGATCATCTCGCGGCGCTGCTCGGGGCTCATGGCCGGCGCGCGGCGCCGGTTCGTGGAGTTCGTCATGCCCGGTACGGTACGGAGTGAGTACTCACTCCGTCAAGGAATCGCGAGGAGGACGCTCAGCCGGTGAGGCGGAAGGTGGCGTCCGCCCGGTCGGTGGCCGTGCTGATCGGATCGATGCGCAGCAGGTAGCCGGAGTGGCGCAGGTACCGGTCAGGGAAGTTGTACGACCGGAACGACGACCAGCCCGAGTCGGCCAGCCCCGCGACCCGGTAGAAGGTGGCGTCCGCCCGGAAGGCGGCGGTGTTGTCATTGGTGTCCAGCCGGATCGCGTAGTTGCTGTGCCGCAGGTAGCGGCCGGGGTAGTTGACCGACTCGAACGACACCCCGGCGCTGTCGGCCAGTCCGGGCGCCATCCGCCAGAGCTGGTCCTGGTAGGGGTCGAAGGGGTAGGCGTCCAGACGGCCGACGAGGTCGGCGTGGCGCACGTACCGGTCGGGGAAGTTGGCGGACTTCAGCCGCGTCCAGGCGGGAGTCCCCCACCGGGAGATCAGGCCGCTGTACTCGGCGGCGCTGATGCCGGCGATGGAGCCGTGCTTGGCGTTCAGCGGCGGGGTGTAGGCGCGCTGGTCGAGCACCGTCCAGGAGTTGCCGCCGACGTTCGGGGACGACCAGGCGTAGTAGTCGTTGTTGACCGGGCTGAAGGAGTCGCCCCACAGCCACCAGCCGGTGCCGGCGTTGTTCTTGATCAGCAGCGGGGCTTCCATGGCGTTGCCCTGGCGCAGGCCGCTGGTGTAGGTGGTGTAGCTGTTGGCGGCGCCGGTGGAGGAGCGGGCCCCGTACAGCAGCCCGTTCGAGAGGTTCTTGTAGTACAGGTAGAACGTCGAGCCGTCCACCACGATGTCGCCGTCGAGCACGGGGAAGCCGGGGCTGAAGTAGACCTGGTTGCCGGTGACGGTGCGGAAGTCGGTCGTGTAGTTGACCATGAAGACGTCGGTGCCGTTGCTGGCCGAGTAGACGATGCCGTACTGGCCGCGGGAGGCGTCCCAGAAGGCGGTCGGCGCCCAGGTGTGGGTGTTGAGGGTGTGCATGCGGATGCGGCGGTAGCCAGTGAGACTCGTCAGGTCGGTGGAGTCCCAGACGTGCAGGTACTGGCTGTTCTGGCTGAAGTCGGTGCCGTTGAGGTCGGTGGCGAGGATGACGAACGTGCCGTCCTGCTTGCGCAGGATGAACGGGTCACGCAGGCCGAGCGTGCCGGCGGTGGGGGTGGCGACGGGGTTGTTCTGGTTGAGCGGGGTCCAGTTCAGCCCGTCCTGGCTGACCGCCAGGTGCAGGCCGTAGTTGGCGCCGTTCATGTTCGGGGACTCGGTGAAGTACGCGAACACGTAGGCGGTGTTGGCGGCGGCGGCCGGGGCGGCGTTGACCACGAGGGCCGCGCATAACGCGGCCAGGAGGGCGAGTGCTCTGCGGCGGAGATTCACGGCGGACTCCTTTGTTAGCGTTAACATCCGGCCAGGGGGAGGGCCGGTAACGACCGAGCACTTGGAGATGTGCACGAGTGTTAACGCGAACAGCGCGACCGTCAAGGGCGAGTCAGCGGGTCGACTCGCGGATCATGAGCTCGAACGGCGCCACGTACTGACCGGCCGGGCGCAGCGGCGCGTTGATCCGCTGCACCACCAGCTCGACCGCCTTCTCCGCCATCCACCGGTGATCCGGCGCGACGGACGACAGCGAGGGAACCAGGAACCGCGACTGCGGGACGTCGTCGAAGCCGATGAGCCGGACGTCCTGCGGCACCCGCAGGCCGCGGTCGGCCAGGCCGCGCAGCACCCCGGTGGCGACGGTGTCGGTCACCGCCACCAGCCCGTCCACCTCCACCCCCGAGTCCACCAGGCGGTACGCCGCGTCGCGGCCCGCCTCCATCGTCATGTCGTCCAGCGGCAGCAGCAGAGGCGGATCGGCGTCCAGGCCGCGCTCGGCCAGCGCGGCCAGGTAACCGTGATAGCGGCGGGTGATCACGTTCACCCCGTCGCGGGGCGCGCCCGAGACGATCCCGATCCGGCGGCACCCCTGGTCGGCCAGGTGCAGCGTCGCCGCCCTGACGCCCTCCTCGTTCGGCATGGCGACGTGGTCGAGACGGTCGCCGAAGTCCTGCTCGCCGAGCATCACGATGGGATGGCCCGCCTCGGTCAGCCGGTCGTCCAGCACGTCGAGAGCGACGGCGCTCATGATCAGGCCGTCGAACTGCAGGATGCGGGAATGCGCGAGCGCGTCGGCCTCGCCCGCCTCCACCGCGCCGGTCCGCTCCAGGGCGACGTGGTAGCCGCGGCTCATGGCCGCGTCGATGACGAGGGAGGCCAGATGGCTGAAGTACGGCAGGTCGATCTCGGGCACCGCCAGGCCGAGAACGCCCGTGCGTCCGGACTTCAGCGAGCGGGCGGAGAGGTTGACGCGGTAACCCGACTCCTGGATGGCCGCCAGCACCCGCCGGCGCACCTGGTCGCTGACGCCGTCACGGTTGTTGACGACGTTGGAGACGGTCATCTTCGACACACCGGCCAGCCGGGCAACGTCCTCCATGGTCACCATGCCGCGCCCCGCCGTTCGATGCCGATCTGACCTGGCCGTCGCCCGAGTTTAGCGCGCACCACACCCCGGCCCTGATCACCCGCCGGGCACACCGGGACGGCTCACACCTCATCCACCGCCGCCCTTCGGGCGAACCGTTCGTGACCTTCGAGCAACTCGATCCGGCGATGAGAGTGGAGCGTGCGCGAGATGAAGTCAAGAGCGCGGCTGCTTGCCTTGATGATGGTGGCCGTAGCCGCCCTGGGGGTCGCGACCGCACCCCCGTCCGCGACGGCCGCCGTCGCGCCCCTGGACCGCTCACCCGCCGCGGAACTGCGCTCCTTCGACGCGGTCACCACGGTGAAGGAGCGGAACCTGTGGAAGCACATGGCGTTGATCGGCAGCCAGTACGCCATCTTCAACGACCGCGGGCTCATCGAGGGCCCGGCGTCGATCAAGAAGAAGTGGCCGTTCCTGCCCAAACAGTTCACCCGCGACATCGACGCGGCGGCGATCGCGTTCAGCGGGCCCAAGTTCCGCTGGCGGCACACCTGGACGAAGGGCACCCAGGCGATCATCTTCGAGGACGGCGGCATCGTCAGCGGCCCCTTCAGGATCCCCATCCCGTACGACGGCCTGACCGACTTCAACTCCACGGACCCGAAGGCCGCCCCGATCCAGCACCTGGGAGTGCGGGGCGGATCGGCCACCGTGCTGTTCTCCAAGGCGTTCGAGGTGCCCACCCTGCCGTTCTACGGTGAGGCGCTGCTGCCCAAGCGGTTCCGCAGCGATCTCGACGACATCTCCCTGGAGATCGAGAAGAACGTGCCGAAGTTCAGCTACTACAAGGGCAACGAGCGGATCATCTTCGACGACCGCCGGGTCATCGAGCTGGTGAACCTCGACGTCAAGTGGCCGTTCCTGAACGCCTGGCGGACCGGCAAGTGATTCCGCCGCGCCTTGGACTGGCCACGTGGCGTCAGGCGGGTCGGGGGCGGACCCGGTCGTGGTTCTCGCGCAGGACCGTGAACCCCGCCGACCGGTAGAGCGCCACCGCCGCCTCGTTGCCGGCGGGCGTCAGGACGGCGACCGCGCTCGACCCCCGCTCGGCGAGGGCCGCGCACGCGCCCAGGACGGCGTCGCGCCCGTAGCCGTGCCCGCGATGGTCCGGGTGGGTGCCGACCGGTTCGAGCAGGCCGCACCGGCCCGCGCCCGCGAACCAGCCGGTCGCGGCGGCGGCGGGCTCTCCCGACGGGGTGCGGACGAGCGTCTCCACGGCCAGCCCGCCCGCCGGCGACTGCTTCATCGTGCGCCACCGCTCGACGGTGAAGGTGGATCCCGCGAAGGCGGACCGTTGCACCAGCACCCGGTCTGCGGCGTCGGCCTCGCCGACCGGCCGGGCGCGGCTCGGCGCCGGGCGCGGCGTCCACGACAGGACGACCCACGGCTCCTTCTCGTCGAGCTCCCACCCCGGTATGGGCAGGCCGTCGCACTGGTCGTTGCCCGGTTCGAGCAGCTCTTCCGCGTCGGCGGCGAGGGCGTCGAGGTCGGCGTGCGGGGCGGCGGTCACGCGTAGCACGGTGCCGTCGAGGAAGCCGACCGCCGCCGGGGCGGAGCCGTCCGTCCAGAGGAAGAAGGTCGCGTCGCCGAACCGGAGCTGCCAGCCCACGTCCCCGGGATGCAGGCCGCCGGACGGGGCGTCGGCGGGCGTCCACTCGCTCAGGGCGCGCAGCGCGGGGCCGGTCTCGGCAGGGGACAGGCGGTGCCGCGCGAGGGAGATCATGGACGGCAGGCTAACCAGCGCGCCCGCGCCGTCTCAAAGGGTTTTGCGGCAGGACAGGTTCGTGACGGCGCCGGAGCGGGAGGTGTCGTAGCCGCCCAGCGCGGCGATCCTGCGCCGCAGGGCGGGGGTGCGCAGTGCGGCGATGAGGTGGACGGCCGGGCCGAGCGCCTGCCCCGTCAGCCCGAGGTCGAAGTCCTCCCACGTCAGCGGTACGAACTCAAGGCCCAGGTCGGTGGCGGCCGAACGCACCCCGAGACCGGCGTCCACGGTGCCGGTGGCGACGGCCAGGGCCACTTCGAGATGTGAGCCCACCTGCGGCCCCCGCAGGCCGTCCGGGTCGAGGCCGGCGGACAGGAGCAGCCGGTCGAGGAGGATCCGGGTGCCGGTGCCTGGCCGCCGGACGGAGACGCGGCGGTCCGCGAGGTCGGCGACCTGGGTGATGCGGTGCGGGTTGCCGGGGGCGACGATCAGCCCCTGTTCGCGCCGCCAGAGGTGGACGAGGTGCGGTTCGAGGCCGCGCAGCATGCCGAGCGCGAAGGGCGCGTTGTAGACGCCGCTCTGGTGCAGCAGGTGGATGGCGGCTCCGTCGGCGTGACCCTGGCGTACCGCGCTGAGGCCCGCGACGCTGCCCTCGCGGGTGACGATCCGTAGCTTGCCGCCCAACGCGCCCGTGAGCAGGTCGAGGGCGGGGTCGTCGCTGCCTGCGAGGGTGAGGACCGCGTCCACGTGCAGGAAGCGGCGGGCGGCGAGCGCGGCATCGGGGGCGATGCGGGCGCGGCGGCGGTCGGCCAGCTCCAGCACGCCGGCGTCGGCGAGGGCGCGCTGGGCGCGGCTGACGGTGGAGGCGGTGGTGTGCCACTGCTGGGCGAGCTCGCGGATGCCGGGCAGTTCGTCGCCGGGGTGCAGGGTTCCGGCCGTCACCTGGTGCGCTAGGTCGGTGCAGATTTCCCGATATCGGGTCACGCTTGCGTAATTTACACTTGCACTGCTCTGCAGTAGCACAGATAGGGCCACGATGATACGTAACAGGCTCTTGGTCATTTGCGCGGCGGTATTAGTCGCCGGGTGCGGGACCACCCCCTCCGCCGGCGGGCAGGCACCGAGCCCCGCGGCGGACAAATCACTGATCCTGGCCACCACGACCAGCACTCAGGACAGCGGGCTGCTCGACGAGCTGCTGCCCGCCTTCACCCGCGACAGCGGCTGGCAGGTCAAGACCCTCGCCGTCGGCAGTGGCCAGGCCATCGAGCTGGGCCGGCGCGGCGAGGCGGACGTGCTCCTGGTGCACTCGCCCGCGGCGGAGGAGAAGTTCGTGGCCGAGGGGAGCGCCGGCTCCAGGCGGCTGGTCATGCACAACGACTTCGTGCTGCTCGGCCCGCCCGCCGACGCGGCGAAGACCCGGGGCACGAAGAGCGCGGAGGCGCTGAAGAAGATCGCGGACGCGCGGGCGGTGTTCGTCTCGCGCGGCGACGAGTCCGGGACGCACGCCAAGGAGAAGGACCTCTGGTCCAAGGCCGCGGTGACCCCCGGCGGCTCCTGGTACCAGTCCACCGGGCAGGGCATGGGCGAGACGCTGCGGGTCGCCAGTGAGAAAGCCGGTTACACCCTGTCGGACCGGGCCACCTACCTCACCCAGCGCGACACCCTGGAGCTGGAGGTGCTCAGCGAGGGCGACCCGAGCCTGCTGAACGTCTACCACGTCATCGAGATGACGAAGAAGGCCGGTGACCGCGTCCGGCCGGAAGGCGCGAAGGCGTTCGCCGACTGGATCGTCGCCGCGCCCGCCCAGCAGCTCATCGGCGCGTACGGGAAGGACGAGTTCGGCCAGGCCCTGTTCACCCCCGACGCGGGCGCGGACGAGGCGAAGCTGGGCCAGTGAGCGATGGACGTGCTGTTCGACGGGCTGGCGGAGGCGGTCGGGCTGCTCTGGTCAGGGGACGAGGAGAGCTGGTCGATCATCCTGCTGACCCTGCGGGTCTCGCTCACCGCCACAGCCATCGCCCTGCTCGTGGGCGTGCCGCTGGGCGCGGCCCTGGCACTCGTCCGCTTTCCCGGACGGCGGATCGCGCTGGCGGCGGCCAACACGGGGATGGGCATGCCGCCGGTGGTGATCGGGCTGTTCGTCACCGTGTTGCTGTGGCGCAGCGGGCCGCTGGGCGGGATGGAGCTGCTCTACACCCCCGCCGCGATGGTCATCGCGCAGGGCGCCATCGCCACGCCCATCGTGGTGGCGCTGGTCGCGGCGGCGGTGCAGCAGGTGGATCCGGACTTCCGGGTGCAGATGCAGGCACTGGGGGCGACCCCGGTCCGGGCGTTCGCGGCGTTGCTGGGGGAGGCCAGGCTGCCGTTGCTGGCGGCGGCGATGGCGGGGTTCGGGGCGGTGGTGAGTGAGGTCGGGGCCGCGCAGATGGTGGGGGGCAATCTGGCCGGGCAGACCCGGGTGCTGACCACCGCCGCCGTGCTGGCGACCAGCCGGGGGCAGTTCTCCCTGGCCATCGCGTTCGGGCTGGTGCTGCTGGTGATCGCGTTCGGGGTGAACCTGGCGCTGACGATGGCGCAGCAGCGACGGGCCGTGCCGCGATGAGCGACCCGGGCGCCGGGATCGGCTGCCGGGACCTGCGAGTCCATGCAGGCGGTCGGCCGGTCCGCGGCGGCGGTCGGTTCGGGCGGGGCGGCGGCGGTTGGTTCGCGCAGGGCGGTGATGGTCGGTTGGCGCAGGGCGGCGGCGGTCGGTTGGCGCAGGGCGGTGATGGCCGGTTCGCGCGGGGTGGCGGTGGCCGGGAGTTGGTCGGTGTGCCGGAGTTGCACGTCCCGGCGGGGCGCACGCTGGCCGTGCTCGGTCCGAACGGCGCGGGCAAGTCCACCCTGCTGCGCGCGCTCGGCCTGCTCAGCCAGCACCGGGTCAGCGGCCAGGTGCTGCTCGACGGCCGCCCGGCGACGCCGTCCCTGATGCGGGGCGCGCTGGCGGCGGTGCTGCAGCGGCCGATCCTGCGCCGCGGCACCGTGGAGGCGAACGTGATCAGCGGGCTGCGCTTCCGCGGCGTGAGCCGCCGCGAGGCGCGCGAGCGGGCGTGGCCGTGGATCGAGGCGCTCGGCCTCGCGCCGCTCGCGGGACGGGACGCGCGCGGCCTGTCCATCGGCGAGGCCCAGCGGGTCAGCATCACCCGCGCGCTCGCCGTCGCCCCCCGGGTGCTGCTGCTCGACGAGCCGTTCAGCGGGCTGGACAGCACCACCCGCGCCGACCTGCTCGCCGACCTGCGCGCCGCGCTGGCCGGGCAGCCCACCGCCACGATCCTGGTCACCCACGACCGGCAGGAGGCCCTCGCCCTGGCCGAGGACACCGCCCTGCTGATCGCCGGCCGGATCCGCCAGCACGGCCCGACCGCCGAGGTGCTGGACCAGCCGAGCGACGCCGACACGGCGCGGCTGCTCGGGTACACGAACCTGCTGCCGCCCGCCCTCACCGGTCAGTCGCACACGCTGGCGGCGCGGCCCGAGCACACGCGGCTGGTGCTCGGGCCGGCCGACGGCGCCGCCCCTGGTGAGGTGGTGGCCGCCGGGACGTTGCGGCGGACGGTCGCGCTCGGCGTCGCCACCCGCGTGGACGTGGACACCTGTTCAGGCCCGCTGACCTGCCTGCAGCCCGGGGACGTGCTCGCCGCCGACCTGCCGCCGCTCGGCAGCGACGTCCACGTCACGATCCGGCACGCACGGGCGTTGTGAAGGGGCGCTTACCCGAGGCGGGCGAGCTCCTCCTCGCTCAGCTCCAGCGAGGCCGCGGCGGCCGAGTCCACGATGCTCTCCGGCCGGCTGGACCCGGGGATCGGGATGACGACAGGGCTGCGCGCCAGCTCCCAGGCCAGGCACACCTGCTGCGGCGACACCCCGTGGGCGTCGGCGACCTCCACGAAGGCGGCGCGCAGCTCCCCGGTCCGCCCGATGCCCCCGAGCGGCGACCACGGCAGGAAGGCCAGCCCCAGCTCGGCGCACACGTCGATCTCCGGCTCGCTGGAGCGGAACCGCGGCGAGTACTCGTTCTGCACGCTCACCAGCCGCTCGCCCAGGATGCCGTGCGCGAGCCTGATCTGCTCAGGGTTGGCGTTGGAGATGCCCGCCGCCTGGATCTTGCCCGCGTCGTGCAGCTCCTTCAGCGCCCCGATCGTCTCCTCGTAGGGCACCTTCGGGTCGGGCCGGTGGTGCTGGTAGAGGCCGATGCTGTCCACGCCGAGCGCCTTGAGCGAGCGGTCGCAGGCCCGGTGCAGGTAGGCGGGGCTGCCGTCCACGTCCCAGCCGTCCGGCGTGCGGGTGTGCCCGCCCTTGGTCGCGACCAGCACCGCGCCGGTGTCGCCGCCCCACAGGGACAGGGCCCGGGCCACCAGGCGTTCGTTGTGGCCGACGTCCTCGTGGGACGGGGTGTAGGCGTCGGCCGTGTCGATCAAGGTGATGCCGGCGTCGAGGGCGGCGTGGATCGTCCGGATGGACTGCTCCTCGTCCGGCATGTGGCCGGCGACCGACATCGGCATGGCGCCGAGGCCGATGACGCCGACCTGCCGGTCGCCGATGGTGCGCGTCTTCATGGTGTTGTGCATGGGACCAGCCTGGTCCCTGGAGCGCACTCCAGGTCAACCGGGCATGCCGGTGCGCCTGGAATGCCATCCGGGTCAGCTCGGCGTGCCGGTGCGTCTGGAGTGCCATCCTGGTCAGCTCAGCGTGCCGGTGCGCTGGAGCGCTGTCCGGGTCAGCCAGGCGTGCCGGTGCGGCGGACGCCGACCGCGGCCAGGACGCCGCCGACGACGCAGAGCACGCCGGTGAGCAGGACCGCCGTGTGCACGCCGTTCATGAACGCCGCCCCGCTGCCCTCGGCCACGGCGGCGGCCACCTGCCCGGACATCCCGTCGGAGACGGGCGAGACGCCCATCGCGACCGCGTCCCTGGCGCCCGCCAGCCCCGCCGCGACCCCGGCGGGAACGCCTGCGCCGGTCAGCTCGCCGGTGAGCGTCGCGCCCACCCGGGCGCTGATCAGCGACACCAGCACGGACGTCCCCAGCGCCCCGCCGACCTGCAACGCCGTGGCCTGCAGCCCGCCGGCCACCCCGGCGTCCCTGGCGGGCGCGTTGCCCACGATCGCGTCGGAGGAGGCGGACATCACCATGCCGACGCCCAGCCCGAGCGCCAGGAACGGCGGCCACATGGCGGCGTAGGAGGAGTGCACGTCCCAGGTCAGCATCCAGAAGGAGGCGACGGCCTGCAGCGCCATGCCGATGGGCATGGACACGCGGGCGCCGAACCGTCCGGTGACCGCCGCGCCGAGCGGTGAGGCGACCACGGTGGCCAGGCTCAGCGGCAGCGTCCGCACGCCGGACTCGACGGGCGTGAAGCCGCGCACGTTCTGCAGGTACAGCATGAGGAAGAAGACCACGCCGAGCAGGACGAAGAAGTTGACCGCGGTGACGATCGCGCCGATGGTGAGCGCGGGGCTGCGGAAGAGCCGCATCGGCAGCAGCGGGTGGGCCAGGCGTGTCTCGTACCAGCCGAAGACCACCAGCACGAGAACGCCGGCGGCGAGCGCGCCGAGCGTGCCGCCGGACGTCCAGCCCCACGTCTCGCCCTTGACGACGCCGAAGACCAGCGCGATCAGGCCGATGCCGAGCAGCACGACGCCGGGCAGGTCGAAGCGGTGGTGACCGGTGGAGTTCCTGCTCTGCGGCAGGACGAGGGCGCTGAAGGCGAGGGCGGCCACGCCGATGGGCAGGTTGATGAGGAACACGGACTCCCAGGTGACGTGCTCGACGAGCAGCCCGCCGACGATCGGCCCGAGCGCGGTGGAGCAGGAGGCCACCATGGCCCACAGCCCGACCGCCATGCCGAACTTCCTGGGCGGGAAGACGGCGCGCAGCAGGCCGAGCGTGTTCGGGATGAGCAGGGCGGCGAAGACGCCCTGCGCGGCGCGGAAGGCGATGACGCCCTCGATGGAGCCGACGACGCCGATCGCGACCGACGCGGCGGTGAAGCCGAGCGTGCCGATCATGTAGTACGTGCGGCGGCCGAACCGGTCGCCGAGCTTGCCGCCGAGGATGAGCAGGGCGGCCATCGCGATCAGGTAGGAGTTGGTGACCCACTGGAGGTCGGCGGTGGAGGCGCCGAGATCGCGGCCGATCTCGGGGTTGGCGATGGCCACGACGGAGCCGTCGAGGTTGACCATGAACAGGCCGATGGCGACGGCGACGAGCGTCAGCCAGGGGTTGGAGCGCCTGCCCGGCGGGGCGTCCGCGGGCAGGGTGGAGACGTCCACGGTGGTGGAGGACATGCGGGTGCCTTGTCTGTGAAGGAGGGACTCTGGGGGCGGTGACGCGTCAGAGAGACGTCAGCGCGCCGACCACGGAGCCCAGGGCGTCCCGTTGCCCGTCGGTGAGGGCATGCAGACAAGGCGCGAGCGCGCGCACGGCGCGGTCGCGATGGCGGGTGTCCAGAGCGCCCAGAGCGGACACGCTGAAAACGGGCATGCCGTGCAGAATACGGATTTTTCCGTCAAGATGTCAAAACGTTGACATGTCGGGGCCTGTCCAGCGGCGGGCCTCGGGCGAGGGCAGGCCGAACTGGTCCAGGATGCGCGTCACGAGGTGCTCCACCACGTCGTCCAGCGACGCGGGCCGCGTGTAGAAGGCCGGCACGGGCGGCAGGATCACCGCGCCCATCCGGGTCAGGGCCAGCATGTTCTCCAGGTGCACCTCGTTCAGCGGCGTCTCGCGCGGCACCAGCACGAGCCTGCGCCGCTCCTTCAGGCACACGTCCGCGGCCCGCGCGATCAGCCCGTCCGCGTACCCGGTGCGGATGCCCGCCAGCGTCTTCATGCTGCACGGCGCCACGATCATGCCGTCGGTGAGGAACGAGCCCGACGAGATCGCCGCCGCCTGGTCGCCCGGCTTGTGCACCACGTCCGCCAGCTTGGCCAGCTCGCGCACGTCGTACGGCGTCTCCAGCTCGATCGTGGCCCGCGCCCAGCGGCTGAGCACCAGGTGGGTGCGCACGTCCGCGTGCCCGCGCAGCACCTCCAGCAGGCGCACGCCGATCGCGGCGCCGCTGGCCCCCGTCATCGCGACGATCAACCGCACGGCGTCACCCCGCCTGCGCGCCGGCGCGGTCGCGGTGCGCGGCCGTGCCGTGCGGCCCCGGCCACTCGTAGTAGTCCGCCTGCTCCTGGTCCAGCCCGACGAACCCGAGCAGCCGCGACACGAACTCCTCGTCCATCTGCTCCACGCTCTGCGGCACGTTGTAGTACGTCGGGATCATCGGGTAGACGACCGCGCCCGCCTCCGTGAGCTGCACCATGTTACGCAAATGGATCAGGTTGAACGGGGTCTCCCTGACGCACAGCACCAGCGGCCTGCGCTCCTTCAGGCACACGTCGGCCGACCGCTCGATCAGCGTGTTCGCCGCCCCGTTCGCGATGCGCCCGGCGGCCCCGAGCGCAGATCGTGCACCTGGCCGGTGCGCGCGCCGGACTTGTGCTTGTTCGTCATGATCACCCCCGTCCCCGGCTTCCTTCCCGTTCGCCGGGTACGAGGCGGCGCGCCCACCGTCAAGAGTTGCCCAAGGTGTGCTCCGCTGAGCGATGCCGTTCGTTTTCCGGATGAATTCGTTCGCCGCCCGACCTGACCCGCGCGGCCGGGCGAGGTCATGGTGAAAGAGCGACACCGGGTCCTTGGGCGAGGGAAGGACGAGGCACGATGCAGGCCGTGGGCCGTGATCCGACTGCCCAGCACGATGATGACGGCCCCAGCCTGGTGAAGCAGGTGGCGGAGGTGTGCACCGTCGCGGAGAAGCTCAGGCTCCAGGCGCGCGAGATCCAGGCCGAGGCCAGACGCGTCGTGGCCACCGGCAAGCGGATCCGCCGCGACCTCGCCGAGCAGCGCGAACGCCTCAGGGCCGGATACCGCGAGGTCCGCCTGCGGCGCGCCGCACGCGACTGGGGCGAGGCGTGAGGCCGGTGCGCTCAGGTGGCCAGCGTGGTGCGCGGGGTGTGGCCGTAGACCCGGCGGTAGTAGGCGGAGAACCGGCCCAGGTGGTAGAAGCCCCAGCGGGCGGCGATGGCGCTGACCGTGGCGCCGGCGGCCGGATCGGCGGCCAGCAGGTCGGCGTGCGCCGCGGCCAGGCGCACGCGGCGCACGTACCCCATCGGCGTGATGTCGTGGTGGCGGCGGAAGGCGTACTGGACGGCGCGGGGCGTGGCGCACGCGGCGGCGGCGATGCGGGCCAGCGACAGGTCGGGCTCGGCGTAGTGCTCCTCGATGTAGGCCGTGGCCAGGCGTAGCACGACGGGGGTGGCGCCGGCGTGATCGGCGCGCGCCTCCTCCCGCAGCGTCAGCGTGGTGGGGAAGGTGGCCAGGACGCCGGCCGCCAGCAGCCGCGCGGCGTTGCCTACGACGAGCGGATGCCCGGCGGCCGGGCCGGACAGCAACTCGTCGGTCAGGGCCAGCGTGCCGGCGATCGTCCGGGAGGCGTCGGGGCCGAGGGGCGAGCGCGACAGCAGCCGCGGCGGTTCGCCGTTCAGCGCGACGCCCGCGACGTCGGCCAGCAGGTCGAGCGGCAGGCTCACGGTGCGGATGCGCAGCTCCTCGGCGTGCGAGACGAGGTCGTCGCGGGGGAAGGTGGCCACGAGCGCGTCGCCGGGGCCGTAGCGGTTGACGGCGTCCCCGTCGTCGATCGTGACGGTGCCGCTGACGACGACGCCGATCCGCACGGTCTCGATGTCCTGGTTGCGGCAGTTCTGCGTGCCGGGGAGGGTCAGGTCGGTGGTGACGAAGGATCCCGCGTCCACGACCGACAGCGCGAGCCGGCTGCTCCCCTCGCTGACGCGGCCGATCAGCAGCCGGGTGCCGTAGATCCGGCCCAGGTACTCGCGCACCTGCTCCATGTCGTCGGTGACGAACCTGGTCAGGGCCGGCGGGGTGGACCCTGTGTGAGCGCTCACGGGCCAGCCTTCCCCCTTCGCCGACAGGCGCCACGCCCGCGAAGTGGACGATCCGCGCGGACCCGCTCCTCCGTGTCCGAGACATTACTGCGAAACGGCCGCGGGGCGAACCCCTCCCGCGGGTCAGGCAATGACTGTGCAACCCGCCGGAAACCTTCCCTTGACAATCACGTCGCCCGGCACGCACAGTACTAGCCACGGCTGACTACGTAGTCAGACGCGAGGAGCTGCGGATGTCCGAGACCAGACGCAGGCCTCCCGGCAGCACGGACGTCGCCAGGCTGGCCGGGGTGTCGCAGAAGACCGTTTCCCGGGTGATGAACGGCGAGCCGTACGTCAGCGACGAGATCCGCCGCCGGGTGCTCGCCGCGGCGCGCGAGCTCGGCTACCGCCGCAACACGGCCGCCCGCGCGCTCAACCTGGGCCGCTTCCACCGCATCGGGGTGGTCTCGCTCGGCAGCGCGCTCTACGGTCCCGCCTCCCAGCTCATCGAGCTGGAACGGCGGGCCAGGGCGATCGGCTACGCGTTCAGCGTGGTGAACACCCTAGAGGACGACGACGGCGGCGTGGCCAGGGCCGTGGAGACGCTGCTGGAGCAGGGCGTGGACGGCATCGTGCTGTCCGAGCCGATCGACGTCGGCGAACTGCGCGTCGAGCCGGGCGTGCCGGTGCTGAGCCTGGGGCCGATGCCGGGGCTCACCGGCCCCGACGCGATCATCAACAGCCCGTCCAACGTGGACGCCGGCCGCGAGGCCACCGAGCACCTGCTGGCCCTGGGCCATCCCACCGTGAGGCACGTCGCGGGCCCCTGGCGGTGGTGGGCCGCGCGGGAGCGGGTGCGCGGCTGGCGCGAGGCGCTGGCCGCCGCCGGCGCCCCCGAGCCGCCGATGCTCGCCGGCGACTGGTCGCCCGCATCCGGCTACGCCGCGGGACGGGAGCTCGCGGCCGACCCGCGGGTCACGGCGGTGTTCGTGGCCAACGACGACATGGCGATCGGCGTGCTGCGCGCCCTGGCCGAGGCGGGCCGCGCGGTGCCGGGGGAGGTGAGCGTGATCGGGATGGACGACATCCCCGCCGCCGCCTACCTGTCGCCGCCCCTGACCACCATCCGGCAGGACTTCGCGGCCTCCGTCGCCCAGGGCCTCGCGCTGCTCGTCGAACGCATCGAGGGCCGCTCCGGGACGCCCGTCCCCCTCCTGCCGACCACACACCTGGTGAAGCGTCAGTCCACCCGACCCCCCGAGGAGAAGACATGACCGTTCCCCGCACCCGGTGGCTCGCCGCGGCGGCCGCCGCCACCCTCTTCCTCGCCGGCTGCGGCGGTGGCGGTGGTGGTGGCGGCGCCCAGCAGGACACCGGCGGGCAGCCCGCCGCCGTCAGCCAGTCCGACATCGACAAGGCCCTGCGGACCCCCACCGAGCTGACGTTCTGGACCTGGGTGCCGGACATCGGCAAGGAGGTGGCGCTGTTCGAGAAGAAGTACCCGGCGATCAAGGTCAACGTGGTCAACGCCGGGCAGGGCGAGCCCCAGTACACGAAGCTGCGCACCGCGCTCAAGGCAGGCAGCGGCGCCCCCGACGTCGTGCAGATCGAGTTCCAGTACATCCCGACCTTCACCATCATCGACAGCCTGCTCGACCTGCGGCCCTACGGCGCCGAGGCGCTCAAGGAGAAGTTCGTGGACTGGACGTGGGGCCAGGTCACGGGCAAGAACGGCGAGGTGTGGGCGATCCCGCAGGACACCGGCCCGATGGGCATGCTCTACCGCAAGGACATCTTCGACAAGCACGGCATCGAGCCGCCCAGGACGTGGGACGAGTTCGCCGCCGCGGCCCGCAAGCTGCACGCCGCCGACCCCGGCGTCTACCTGACCAACCTGGCCTCCAACCAGAACGGCGCCTGGATGGGGCTGCTGTGGCAGGCGGGCGGCAAACCGTTCCAGATGACGAGCGCCCAGGACATCGGTGTTAGCGTTAACGACGAGGTCTCCAAGAAGCTCGGCGGCTACTGGGGCGGGCTCGTCAAGGAAGGCGTCGTCTCCGCCGACCCCGACTTCACCGACCAGTGGTACCAGGCGCTCAACAAGGGCAAGTACGCCACCTGGCTGACCGCCGCCTGGGGGCCGGTGTTCCTGGCCAGCAACGCCAAGGAGACCAGCGGCAAGTGGCGGGCGGCGCCCCTGCCGCAGTGGACGGCCGGCGAGAACAAGTCAGGCAACTGGGGCGGCTCCACCAGCGCCGTCATCAAGAGCACGAAGAACCCGATCGCCGCCGCCAAGTTCGCCGAGTTCCTCAACACCGACCCCGAGTCGACCAAGATGATGGCCACCGAGCAGTTCCTCTTCCCGCCCACCAAGGCGCTGCTGAGCGACCCTGCCTTCGCCGGGCAGAAGCCCGGGTTCTACGGCGGGCAGGCCGTCAACGAGATCTTCGCCGGCATCAGCGACACCGTGGACAAGGGCTTCGGCTGGCCGCCGTTCCTCGACCAGACCGTCAACGACTGGGACGAGACCGTCGGCAAGTCCCTGGCCGACAAGAGCGACACCAACGCCGCGCTGGACCAGTGGCAGCAGCGGATCACCACGTACGCGGAGAGCCAGGGCTTCAAGGTCGCCCAGTGAGCGCCCGCACCAGCCCGCGCAGGTCGGCCGCGGGATACCTGTTCATCGCGCCCTTCATGATCGTGTTCGTGGCCATGCTGGTGGTGCCGCTCGCCTACGCCGGATACCTGAGCCTGTTCAGGGAACAGCTCATCGGCGGCACCACGTTCGTCGGCCTCGACAACTACGCGCGGGCGCTCACCGACGAACGGCTGCTCGGCGGCGTGCTGCGGGTGGCCGAGTTCTTCCTCGTCCAGGTGCCGCTCATGCTGCTGCTCGGCCTGCTGTTCGCGCTCGCGCTCGACAGCGGCATGCTGTGGCTGTCCCGCTTCATCCGGCTGGGCATCTTCGTGCCGTACGCGGTGCCCAGCGTCGTCGCCGCGCTCATGTGGGGCTACCTGTACGGCCCCGAGTTCGGCCCGATCGCGCAGCTCGCCGGGTCGCTCGGCCTGCCCGCGCCCAACCTGCTCGGCGGCGGCCTCATGCTCGGCTCGCTGGCCAACATCGTGACCTGGGAGTTCGCCGGCTACAACATGATCATCCTGTACGCCGCGCTGCGTGCCATCCCCGCCGAGCTGTACGAGGCGGCGGCCGTGGACGGGGCTGGCGCGTGGCGTACCGCGTGGAGCGTGAAGATCCCGGCGCTGCGGCCCGCCCTGGTGATGGCGCTGATCTTCTCGGTCATCGGCAGCTTCCAGCTCTTCAACGAGCCGCAGCTCATGCAGCGCCTGGCGCCGAGCGTCATCGACAGCGCCTACACCCCGAACCTGTACGCCTACTCCCTGGCCTTCACCAGCCAGGACCTCAACTACGCGGCGGCCGTGTCGTTCCTGCTCGGCCTGGTCATCGTCGCGGTCTCCTACACCGTCCAGCTCGCCCTCACCCGGAGGCGCCCATGACCACCACCGTCACCGCGCCTCCCGTTCGAACCACCGGCACTGTGAGCGCGGCGCCCCGCAGGCGGCGCAGCCCCCTGCTCACGATCGGCATGCTCGCCTTCCTCATCTACTTCCTGCTCCCGCTGTTCTGGCTGCTGGTCGCCGCCACCAAGACCACCGCCGACCTGTTCTCCAGCTTCGGCCTCTGGTTCGCCGACGACCTCGCCCTCGCCGCCAACGTCCGCGACGTCTTCGCCGCCGAGGACGGCGTCTACGGCCGCTGGCTGCTCAACACCGCCCTGTACGCCGTCGTCAGCGCCGGCGGCGCGGCCCTGCTGTGCGCGCTCGGCGGCTACGGCTTCGCCAAGTTCGGCTTCCGCGGCAAGAAGGCCCTGTTCGGCCTCGTGCTCGGCGCGATCATGGTGCCGAGCACGGCGCTGGCCATCCCCACGTACCTGATCTTCGCCCAGGTCGGGCTGGTCAACACGCCGTGGGCGATCATCCTGCCGTCGCTGGTGAACCCGTTCGGCCTGTACCTCATGCGCGTCTACGCCGAGGACGCCGTACCCGACAGCCTCCTGGAGGCCGCCCGCATCGACGGCGCCGGCGAGCTGCGCATCTTCTGGAAGGTCGTCATGCGGTTGCTCGCGCCCGGCTTCGTCACCGTGCTGCTGTTCACGCTCGTGGCCACCTGGAACAACTACTTCCTGCCGCTGATCATGCTCAACAACCCGTCGCTGTACCCGGTGACCGTCGGCCTGGCCAACTGGGCCGCGCAGGCCACGGTCGCCGGCGGCAGCGGCGACGTCATCCCCCTCGTCGTCACCGGGTCGCTCCTGTCGATCATCCCGCTGATCGCGGCGTTCCTGCTGCTCCAGCGGTACTGGCAGAGCGGCTTGGCGGCCGGTGGGGTCAAACAATGAGAGGAACATCCGTGTCGCGAGTGCTCTTCGGCGCCGCCTACTACCCCGAGTACCATCCCAGCGAGCTGCTGAAGACCGACCTGGACCTGATGGCCGAGGCCCGCTTCTCCGTGATCCGCGTGGGCGAGTCCGTCTGGTCCACCTGGGAGCCCGAGAACGGCCGCTTCAACCTCGACTGGCTGCAACCCACCCTCGACGGCGCCCATGAGCGCGGCATCGGCGTCATCCTCGGCACCCCCACCTACGCCGCGCCGCCGTGGCTGACCCGCCTCTACCCGGAGATCGCGGGGGAGCGGGAGACCGGGCGGCGCATCGGCTGGGGCGCCCGCCAGGAGATGGACTTCACCCACCCCGCGTTCCTCTTCCACGCCGAACGCGTCATCCGGCGCGTCCTCGAACGGTACGCCGACCACCCGGCCATCATCGGCTACCAGGTCGACAACGAGCCCGGCCTGCACCTCCTGCACAACCACGGCGTCTTCCAGCGCTTCGTGGACCGGCTGCGGCACCAGTACGGCGACGTCGAGACGCTCAACGAGGAATGGGGCCTGGTCTACTGGTCGCACCGGCTGTCCACCTGGGCCGACCTGTGGACCCCCGACGGCAACGCCCAGCCCCAGTACGAGCAGGCGTGGCGGCGCTTCCAGGCCGACGAGGTGACCCGCTTCATCGCCTGGCAGGCCGGCATCGTGCGCGAGTACGCCCGCCCGGAACACTTCGTCACCACCTGCATCGCCTACGACCGTCCCGCCGTCGCCGACGACGAGCTGACCGCCGCGCTCGACGTCACCGCCGGCAACCCCTACTACGCCATGCAGGACGGCCTCGCCCTGCCCGCCAGGCCGCACGCCACCCAGGACTGGCGCACCCGCGACACGTGGGCGTTCTACCGGGTGGCCGACCGCATGTACTCCTCCCGTCAGGAGCCGTTCCTCGTCACCGAGACCAACGCCCAGGCCATCGGCGCGCCCTGGGTCAACCAGCCCGCCTACGACGGGCAGTGGCGGCAGGCCGCCTGGGCGCTCGTGTCCCGCGGCGCGTCGATGATCGAGTACTGGCAGTGGCGGACGCTCGTGTTCGGCGCCGAGACGTACTGGGGCGGGGTGCTGCCGCACAGCGGGCGGCCGGGGCGTACGTACCGGGAGGTCGCCCGCATCGGGGCCGAGCTCGAACAGGCCGGTGACCTGGTCGAAGGCCTGACGCCGGACGGTGACGTCGCCCTGCTCTACTCGCACCCCAGCAAGTGGGCGCTCGCCGCGCAGCCCCCCTTCCAGACGGCCGACGGCGGGCCCGACCGGCGGTCGTACGAGACCGTCTTCGACGCCTTCTACCGGGGCGCCTTCGACGCCGGGCTCCAGGCGCGGGTGCTGCACGCGGGGCAGGCCGTGGGGGAGGAGCCCTCGGTGGTGGCCGGGCGGCATCCCGTGCTGGTGGCCGCCGGGTTGTACGTGGCCGACGACGCCACGCTCGACTGGCTTCAGGCGTACGCGGCGGCCGGCGGGCACCTGGTCCTCGGGCCGCGGACCGCATACGCCGATCATGAGGCCCGGGCGCGGCGGGAGGTGCAGCCGGCGCGGCTGGCGGAGGTGGCGGGGGCCTGGTACGAGGAGTTCAGCAACCTCGAAGGTGAGCTGCCTGTGCATGCGGTGGAGGGCTCGCCGCTCGCGTCACCGGAGGGCGCGGCGACGCCGGCCGTGCCCGACGGCGCTTCGGGTGGCTGGGCTGGCACGCGGTGGGCCGATGGGCTGCTGGCCGAGGGGGCTGACGTGCTGGCCACCTACCGGCACCCGCACTTCGGCCGCTTCGCCGCCGTCACCACGCGCGCGCACGGCGCGGGCCGCATCACCTGCGTCGGCACCCTCCCCAACCCCGCACTCGGGCAGGCCCTGTTCCGCTGGCTCGCCCCGGACCCGAGTCCGTGGCACCCGGCCCCGTCCGGCGTCACCTCCACCGGCGCGACGGCGCGGGACGGGCGGCGGGTGCGGTTCCTGCACAACTGGAGCTGGCAGGAGACCGCCGTGACCGTCCCGGTCGCGGTCCGTGACGTGCTGGACGGCAGCGAGCACGCGGCGGGGTCCGAGCTGCGGCTCGGGCCGTGGGACGTGCGCGTGCTGGTAGAGGCGTAACCAGACCCCTGTGCGGCCACCGCCATGCCCTGGTGGTGGCCGCACCGGTCGCGACGGCCCGGGCTACGACAGCGTCAGTGTCAGCGTGGCCGTGTAAGCCCCCGCCCGCGTGCCGTCCGGAACCTGGAGGCTGAGCCCGGCCGAGCACGCACTGACCCCACCCCCACTACCGGCACCGGCAGCACAGAGCGTGGCAGCCTGCCCCAGCCCCGCCCCCGGCCCGGGGGAGGCGTTGCCGTCCGTCCGGGGAGCCCACCCCAGCGACCCGGCCGCGATGGTGCCGCCGCCGGTCGAGGTGAAGTCGGTGACCTGCCCCACCAGGCTCCACCCCGCCGCGGTCCCGCGCAGGTCGGTGACGGTGGCCGGGTTGAGCTGCCCGGACGCCGACTGCCCGGCGGCGACGTCGGACAAGCCGGCTGCGGTGCCCGCCACACTGAGCGACAGCGGCCCCGCGACCACCTCGGCGGCGACCGTCTGCGTGGCGGATCCCGCCCCCGGACCCCCAAGGGTGGCGGGCTCGGTGGCGATGGACCCGGCGACGTTCGTGAAGACCGCGCGGTACCGCGTCCCGTCGGCTCCCGCCTGAACGGTCAGTGTGGCGCTGTCCGCACCCGGCACGGCGGCCCACTGCCCGCCAGAAGCCGCTCTGCTCTGCCAGGCCACCGTGGGCGCAGGCGTTCCCGAGGCGGACGCGGTGAAGGTGACCTGCTCGCCCTCCCGCGCCGTGACGTCCTCCGGATGGCGGGTGACGGCAGGGGAGAGGTTGCGGGTCAGGACGAGGAGGCGGTCCTGGCCGTCGTCCGGCACGTACACCTTGTCATCGGGCCCGATGGCGATGCCGCGCCGGGCGACCCCGCCCGCGATGCCCTCCTCCACCAGCTCGCCGTCCCGGTAGACCAGCACGTCCGAGCCGAGCGCGCGAGCCACGTACAGGTCGCCGGTGCGCGGGTTGACCTGCATGGCCGTCTGGTAGAGGACCGTCCTGAACGTCTGCACGCCCGACGGCGTGATCTTGGCGGCGTTGCCGAAGAGGCTGCCCGCGTAGAGCGTGCCGTCGGGCGCGAAGGCCAGGAGCCCGTACGCGTCCTCGGCGACCGTGGTGGGAGTGAGATCGCCGGGAGCGTGGCGGACGACGCCCGGCTTGACGGCCGCCCCCGTGTAAGGGGTGCCGTCCGGGGCGACGGCCACCGATGCGGCGTAGGGCCGGTTGACGGTGGCCGAGCGGGTCCACGTGCCGTCGCCGTCCCGCGTCAGGACGGAGAGCTTGGCGTCGCTCAGGTTGGCGCCCGCCTCGTAGTGGATCACGTAGGCGCGGTCGCGTGCGAGGTCGAGCGCGAGGTCCTGCGCGTAGGTGGCGCCCAGGTCGAGCAGCTTGGCGCCGTCGGCGCGCCACAGCGCCACGGCGCTCTGGTCGCCGGCCTGGCCGTAGGTGCGCCCGCTCAGCACGTACGCCTCACCGCTGCCAGGATCGACGCGGACGAACTGCGCGCCCGCGATCTCGACGGCTGTGCCTCCCGGCACCGTGGTGACCTTGCCCCCGCCGGCCGCGTAGACGCGGTTGCGCCGCTGGTCGACGTCCACCGAGGCGATGGCGAGGCCGGGCGGGACCGGCTCGGAGGTGTGCTTGACGGTGCCGGGCGGCGTCCACTCCTCCTCGGGCTCGCCCGGGCCGCCGCCCGCCCCTTCCGGAACCGGGGCGGTGGAGCCGGGCGCCGGTGAGCCGGTCGGGCCGTCGTAGGCGACGGTGAGCGGGTCGAGCGGCTCGCCTTCCGGGTAGAAGTCGGCGAAGGCGGGCACCCCGGCCGCCGTGAGGGTGGCGGGCATGGCGCCGGTGGTGGCTTCGGGGGTCAGGGCGGCGAAGGCCACCAGGGGGTAGGAGACGGGCTTGGTGCCGTCCAGCGGGAGGCTCGTGACGTCGGCGTACAGGGTGCTGCCGGTCTCGCCGACGGCCACCTTCGGGTTGGCGACGACCAGGTCCAGTGCGCCGTTGTGGCCGGTGAAGCGGACCTGACCGGAGAAGGAGAGCAGGGCGGTGCGCTGCCCGGTGTCGTAGACGCCCTCGGTCAGCGGGAAGCGGAAGGTGCCGTCCGTGTTGACGGTGGCGCCGTCGCCGGTGGTGATGGTGCCGTGGGCGATGGAGCCCGTGATGTAGGAGCGGAAACGCTCCTTGACGCCCCAGTCCAGGGAGCCCTCACTGATGGCGACGGTGTCGGCTGACGCCCGGAGAGCGAGGGTGTCGGCGTGCGCCGACGGGGCGGCGGTCAGTACGGCCGTCGCGGCCAGGACCGAGGCGACGAGGCCTCGTAGTACGCGCATGGGTCAGCTTTCTCGTGTCGGTCCGACGACGCTGTCGTCGAAGGGAAGCAGGCTCTCGGCCCAAGGGAAGATCACGAACCAGAGCAGGGCGGCCACGGCGGCCAGCAGCGCCGCGCAGCACAGCAGCCGGGTGCCGGGCCCGCCCGGCAGGCGCCGCCAGAGCCAGGCGTACATCTCAGACGTCCTTCCTGACGGTCTCGGCCAGCTCCGCGTGGACGACCAGCCGCTGGTAGTTGGCCATCCTGGGATGGCAGGTGGTGAGCGTGAGCAGCCGCTCGCCGGGCTCGGCGGCCAGCACGTCCACCGACTCGGGCGTCACGACGAGCTGCTCCGTGACGCGGTAGACGTAGGTGGCGGCGCGCGTCTGCACCACGACGGGGTCGCCCTCGCGCAGCCGGTCGAGGTCCCAGAAGAACGCCGGGATCCGGTGGGCGGCGACGGCGAAGTTGCCCTCCTGGCCCGGGTGCGCGGTCTCCGGGTAGTGGCCGGGGCCGCGCCGCAGCGCCTTCTGCGACACGCCCTCCACCACCACCCAGCTCTTCTTCAGCCGGGGGATGCTCATCCGGCTCACCGGCTCGGCCCCCTCCCGGGAAGCGGCCTCGCCACGAGAAGCGGACGCGGCGGTGGTGGCGGCCCAGACGGTGGACAGGCGGGCCTGCTGCTCCTCGATCTCGCCGTCCGTGCCGTACAGGCCGTACACGGCGAAGAAGGTCAGCACGACCCCGCAGGTCAGCGCCAGCTCGCCGAACGCCCCGGCGGCGCGTGCCGCGAGCAGCCTCATCGCCGGGCCACCACCAGCGGGATCCCGGTCCTCGGGTGCGGGATCACCTCGATGGCGTGCCGGTAGACGTCCGACAGCAGCTCGTCCGTGAACACCTCGGACGGGGCGCCGCAGGCGGCCACCACGCCCTCCGACAGGACCGCCACCCGGTCGGCGTACGCGGCGGCCAGCGCCAGGTCGTGCAGCACCACGACCACCGCGTCACCCACCGCCGCCCGCTCCCTGGCGATGGACAGCACGGCCTCCTGGTGGCGGATGTCCAGCGCCGCCGTCGGCTCGTCCAGCAGGACGAGCGGCGCGCGCTGGGCGAGCACCCTGGCCAGCGAGACCCGCGCCCGCTCGCCGCCGGACAGCTCCTGGAACGGCCGCGCGCGGAACCCGGCGGTCGCGGTGCGCTCCAGCTCCGCCTCGACGATCTCCTCGTCGTAACGTTCCTGCGGGGTACGCGCCCACGGCGCCCGGCCCATCATGACCACCTCCCCGACCGTGAACGGGAAGGACAGGCCGGGCTGCTGCGGCAGGACGGCCCGGCGCAGCGCCTGCTCGCGCGCCGTCCACCCGGACACGGGCCGCCCGTCGAGGTGCACGGTGCCGGACGCCGGTCGTTCGTCCCCGGCCAGCACCGACAGCAGGGTGGACTTGCCTGAGCCGTTCGGCCCGACGAGGGCGAGCACCTCGCCGGCCCGCACGTCCAGGTCCACGCCGCACAGCACCTCGGCCTTGCCGTAGCCGAACCGCACCCCACGGACCCCGGCGTACACCATCCCGGCGGGCGGACGCGCGGGGGCCGCCCCGGCGGGCGGGCGCGCGGGGTTCATGCCCAGCCCCCCTGCTTGGCCCGCGTGCGCATCAGCAGCCAGAAGAAGAACGGGCTGCCGGCCAGCGCGGTCAGCACGCCCAGCGGCACCTCGGCGGGCGCCGCGACCGTCCTGGCCACCAGGTCGCCCACGGTGAGCAGCACCGCGCCGCCCAGCGCGCTGGCCGGGATCAGGATCCGGTGCGCGGGCCCGGCGACCATGCGGACGAGCTGCGGCACGACCAGCCCGACGAACGTGATGATGCCCGCGACCGCCACCGCCGCCGCGCTGAGCAGCGCGACGAGCACGATGCAGATCAGCCGTACGCGCTCCACGTCCACCCCCAGATGCCGGGCCGGGCGCTCACCGAGCGAGAGCAGGTCGAGCGGCCGGGCCAGCCGGGGCGCGGCCAGCAGCCCCACGGCGGCGCACGGGACGACCGCGAGCACCGTCTGCCAGGTGGCGCCGCTCAGGCTGCCCAAGGTCCAGAACGTGATCGAACGCAGCTCGGCGTCGTCGGAGAAGAACGTCAGCAGGCCGATGACCGCGCCGGTGAAGGCGTTCAACGCGATGCCCGTCAGCAGCAGCGTGATCACCTCGGCCCGGCCCCGGCTCCTGGCCACCAGGTACACGCCGACGACCGACGCCAGCCCGCCGGCGAACGCGGCGGCGCTCACCGACCAGGTCCCCAGCAGCGTGAACCCGGTGACGATCGCCAGCACCGCGCCCATCGCGGCCCCCGAGGAGACGCCGATGACGCCGGGCTCGGCCAGCGGCGTGTGGAAGACGCCCTGCATCAGCGCGCCCGCCACGCCGAGGCTCGCGCCGACGAGCACGCCGAGCAGCACGCGCGGGAAACGCACGTCCCACAGGACGGTCTCGGTGAGCGGGTCGAGCGGCGCGCCCGCGCCCAGTCTGTGCAGGACGGAGCCGAGCACGTCCGACGGGCCCGCCGGGTAGGCGCCGCTCGCGCCGGAGGTCAGGAACACGGCGGCCAGCGCGCACCCCAGGACGGTGACGAGCAGGGCGCCACGACGGGATCTCATGCCTGGTGCATCCGTTCCACCAGGGTCTCCAGGACGCGGGCGGTGCGCGGCCCGAAGTTGAGCAGCGACCCGTCCTCGACGTCCACGACCCGCCTGCGCTGCCCGGCGGGCGTCTGCGCGATGCCCTGGATCCTGACCAGGCCGTCGATCCCGCCGACCGACTGCAGCCCCTTGCTCATCACGAGGATGACGTCGGGCCGGGCGGCGATCAGCGCCTCGCTGGTGATCGGGGTGAACGCCTTCGTCAGGCCCATCGCCGTGCCCGCGTCGACGCCGCCCGCCGCCTCGATCATCGAGTCGGCGCCCGACCCCTTGCCGCCGATCAGGTAGACGCCCGCCGTCCCGCGCAGGTAGAGGAACGCGACGCGCGGCTTGGCCGCCCCGGCGGGCGCCTTCGCCCGCGCCGCCTTCACCTGCGCCTCGGTACGCCCGGCCAGCCGCTCGCCCGCCTCGGCCACCCCCAGGGCCTGGGCGATCGCCTTGATCCGGGGGGCCACCTCGGGCAGGCTCCAGGCGGGCTTGACGATGACGACGGGGATGCCCGAGCCGCGGAGCTGCTCCATCGCCTCGGGCGGGCCCGTCTCCTCGTCGGCCAGGATCACCGTGGGGCGCAGGGACAGCACGCCCTCGACCGAGACGTCGTGGGCGCGGGTCACCAGGGGGAGGTGCGCGGCCTCGGGGAAGGTGGCGGCGATGTCCCTGCCCACGACGCGGTTCCCCAGGCCGAGGGTGAAGACGACCTCGGAGATGGCACCGGTGAGCGGGAGGATTCTGGACGCGTCGGTGATCGTGACCTGCTTGCCGTCGGCGGAGGTCACCTCGGTGGGCAGCTTCGGGTCGGGGGTGCCGGGGAGGATCTCCAGGGGCGGGGCCGGGGGTTGCTCCTGGGGTGTTCGCGTGGTGGCGGCCAGGGGCGGTCGTGCGGGGGACCCGCATGCGCACATGGCGACGAGCAACGCCACCAGCAGGCCGAGCAGCGACGCCGCCCGGCGCCCCTGAGGCGCGGGGTGTGGTGCGTAGCGGGGCGCAGCCCGTGGTGCGGGGCGGGGCGCAGCCCGTGGTGCGGGGCGGGGCGCAGCCCGTGGTGCGGGGCGGGGTGCAGGCCGTGGTGCGAGGCGGGGGGCGGGCTGTGGGGTGCGCGGCCGGGAGGTGGGGCTCATGCTCGCCTTCTCCGCCGTACCACGACGACCGCGCCCGCGGCGGCGCCCAGCAGCAGCACTGCACCGCCACCCGCCGCCACCGCGACCGTGGGGAACCCGCCCGAGAAGGTGACGGGCACGAACACGTCCTGCGTGCGATCGGCGGTGCGGGTGTGATCGGCCCGGGTGACGACCGCGCAGGCGACCTCACGGCAGTCGAACACCTGCGACCCCTCGGCGGCCACCCCGATCACCGGGCTGATCTTGAGCTGCACGGTGAACGACCCGCCCGCCCCGTACGCCTGCGCCAGCCCCTCCCCGTACTTGGGCGGGTTGGAGGAGATCCACTTGGACGAGCCGGACGCACCCGACATGTCCACCCCGCCACCGCACGGCGTGGGCAGCTCGCCGGGCTTCGGCAGGACGCAGAAGGCGACGTAGACGCCCTTGGCGGGGTCGTAACCCGACCCGGTGACGGTGATCGTCTGCCCGTCCGGGGACAGGCCGTCGGCCTGGGAGACGGTGAGCCGCTGACCTGCGCCGCCGGTGGCGCCCGGCACTGGTGAGAGGGCGAGCGCCAAGGGGAGCAGCAGCAGGCCCCAGGCGCCAGCTTTATGACGTCGTGTCATCAAGATGTTGACTTTCTCCCTCGCGAGGTGATCCAATACGCGCGGCTAACTTAGGTAAGGCTCACCTAACAAGAGTGAGATCAATGTACAGGCGAGACAAGGGAGTGTCCACGTGTGGGTTACGGCCCGACCGCTGATCGCGGCGGGAATCCTGGCGAGCGTGCTGTGCCCGCTCACAGACCCGGCGCGGGCCGCCGACGAGTCGGCGACCGGCCCTCAGGGGCAGACGCTGACGGTGTCCGGGGCGGCGCTCGCACCGGGCGGTCAGGAGATCACCGTCACGGGCAAGGGCTACGACCTCGCCAAGGGCATCTACGTGGCGGTCTGCGTGGACAAGGGCGCCGGTCAGCTCGCCACGCCCTGCGTCGGCGGGGTGGACATGAGCGGCAGCAGCGGCAGCTCCAAGTGGATCTCCTCCAACCCGCCCGACTACGGCAAGGACCTCGCGATGCCGTACACCGACGAGGGCGGCGGCAAGGGCGGCTTCAGCATCAGGCTGAGCGTCAAGCCCAAGGACGAGATCGGCACCGACTGCACGGCGGCCGGGGTCACCTGCGTCGTCTACACCAGGGCCGACCACACGCGCAGCGCCGACCGTACGCAGGACGTGCGGATCCCGCTCACGTTCACGGGAGGCGGCTCCACGACTCCCGGCGCGAGCCCGTCCGCGAGCCCTTCGACCAGCACCAGCCCTTCGACCAGCACCAGCCCTTCGACCAGCACCAGCGCGAGCCCGAGCGCCAGCGCGAGCCCGAGCGGCGACACCGACATCGACACCCAGATCGACGCCAAGGTCGAGCAGACGCCCACCCCCAAGCCCACCAAGCGCACCCAACTGGCCAAGACCGGCGTGGACGTGTGGATGGCCACCGTGATCGGCCTGGCCGTCCTCGCGGGCGGCGGGATGCTCATGTTCATCGGCCGTGAGATCCGCGCCGGCGCCCGCCGGTAGAGACGTCGCCGGAGCCTTTCCGGCGCGACCCGGGGCGTCACGCCCCGAACCCCCTTCAACAGGAAGTGAGGACCATGAGCACCATGAAGCTGCGGCGCGCCGCAGTGGTGGTGACCGGCATGGCGCTCGCCCTCGGCTCGCTGGCAGGACCCGCCCTGGCGGACGCCGGCGCCAGCGGGCCGGAGGGCCAGACGCTGACGGCCGCCAAGGCCGAGATCGATCCCGCCGGGGAGAGCATCCGGGTCACCGGGACGGGATACGACCTCAACAAGGGCATCTATCTGGCGCTGTGCGTGTCCAACGGCGCGGGGCAGGTGGCCACGCCGTGCGTCGGCGGCATCGACATGACGGGGCAGAGCCACGGCATGTACTGGATCTCGTCCAACCCGCCGCCGTACGGGGTCGGCATCGCCAAGCCGTACACGGACGAAGGCAACGGAAAGGGCGGGTTCGACCTCAACCTGGACGTCAAGGCCGTGGACGACCAGGGCACCGACTGCACGGCGGCCGGTGTGCAGTGCGTCATCTACACCAGGGCCGACCACACGCGGGGCGGCGACCGTTCGCAGGACGTGCAGATCCCCGTCACCTGGAAGACCGGCGGCGGAGACCCCGACCCCGATCCCGACCCCGATCCGGGCTCCGGCCCCGTCGCCTCGGCCGACCAGACGCTGTCCGTGAACGTCACCGGCGGCGCCCTGTCGCTGTCGGTGGCGGGCAATGCCGTGGCCCTGTCGGCCGCGACGGTCGGCGGCACCGCCACCGGCCAGATGAACACCGCCACCGTCACCGACCAGCGCGGCAGCGCCTCCGGGTGGAGCCTCGTCGGCCAGGTGGGCGACTTCACCGGTGACGCGGGCACCATCCCGGCCGCCCAGCTCGGCTGGACGCCTGCCGCCACCGGCGACGGCGTCACGCCGGGCGGCACGGTGCAGCCGGGCACCGGGTTCGGCACGGCCGCCGCGCTGTGCACCGCCGCCGCCGGCAAGGGCGCCGGCACGACGGACTGCGGCGCCGGGCTCAACCTCGGCATCCCGTCCGGGGCCAAGCCGGGCAGCTACAGCGCCACGCTGACGCTCACGCTGTCATAGGCGGGGTGGTGGACGCCTCAATCGTCCACCACCCTCACCCCGAAGGCTAACGGCCCGGCCAGCACCCATCCCCTCTTCGTACGAAGGATCATCATGAAGCAGCTCGTCGCCGCACTCGCCCTGCTGGCCGGCTGGGTCATGCCCGGCGGCGCCGACGAGTTCCGCTGGGCGGTCCAGCCGTCCTCGGCGAGCGGCCCGACCGGCCGCGACTACTTCGTCTACGACGTCCAGCCAGGTCAGACCCTCACCGACTACGTGGCCGTCACCAACCTCGGCACCGAGCCGCTGACCGTCAACGTCTACGGCACCGACGCCTTCACCACGCCCGACGGATCGTTCGCGCTGCTCACCGCCGACCGCGGCCCGACCGACGTCGGCACCTGGATCGCGGTCTCCACCGCCACGCACACCATCGCGCCGGGCAAGCGGGCCGACGTCCCGTTCGCCGTCACCGTGCCCGCCGACGCCACCCCTGGCGATCACGTGGGCGGGGTGATCGGGTCGGTGTCGGGGGAGTCGCTGTCGGGCGACGGGCAGCGCATCAAGGTGGACAGGCGGGTGGCGGCGCGGGTCTACCTGCGGGTGGCGGGGCCGCTGCGGCCCTCCGTCCAGTTCACCTCCCTGGACGTGGCTTACGACAATCCGGTCAATCCATTCGCCGGGGGCGGGGCCGAGGTCACGTACACGCTGCGGAACACCGGCAACGTGCGGCTCGGCGCGGGCAGCCAGGTCAGCCTGGCGGGGCCGCTGGGGTGGGCGCTGGGGGAGCGGGGCAAGGAGCTGCCGGAGGTGTTGCCGGGGAGTTCGCTGACGGTCAGGGAACGGTTCGAGGGCGTGTTCCCGGCGGGGCGGGTCACCGCCACGGTGGAGCTGAGCCCGAGGGTGGCCGTCTCCGAGCCGATCGCGCGTGCCGCCGGCCGGTGGGCCGTGCCGTGGGCGCTGCTCGTCGCCTGCCTGGTCGCCGTCGCCGCGACGGTCGTCGTGCTGCGGCGGGTCCGGCGCCGGCGGCGGCAATGAGGACGGCGGTCCTGCTCACGTGGACGCTGCTCAGCCCACTGCTGGGCATGACACCCGCGCCCGCGATCAGCCTCGATCGGGCGCAGGCGGCGGCCGGTGAGACGATCACCGTCACCCTGTCCGGCTGGCCCCAGGGCAACGTGCTCATCGAGCTGTGCGGCAACGACCGCCGCGCGGGCTCCGCCGACTGCGCCGTCTCCACCGGCGTCACCACCGTCGTCCTCACCACCGGCACGGCCACCGCCTCCCTCACCCTCGCACCCCCGCCGGCCGCATGCCCTTGCGTGATCGCCGCCACCGGCGTGACAGCCGCCACCACCGTGACGACCCCTGTCACCCTGACCGGCGCCCCTCAGACCGCAGCGCCGTCCACCGCACCCGCCCGCCTGGACCCCAAGCTCACGATCGTGAACACGAGCCTGCCCGACGGCCCGTCGTGGTGGTGGCTGTTCGGCCTGTCCGGCACCACCCCGCTGGAGATCACGATCAGGAACGACGGCGCCGCCCCCGCCACCGACCCCCCGATCACCTTGGCGTCGGGGCCGAAGGGCGCGCCAGGCGCGACGATCACCCCGCCGGAGCTGGGCACGATCCAGCCGGGCGAGCAGCGCACGGTGCGGGTGGAGGTGCCGCTGGAGGCGCCGGTGTTCGGCGCGTTCGAGGTGTCGGGCACGATCCAGGACGCGGTCCTCCGCACCGGCGACTCCGTCTACCCGCTCGGGCTGCTCGCCCTCCTGGCCGTCCCCCTGCACCTGACGACCGCGTGGATCGTGTTCTCCGTCCGGGTTCCCTCGCCCTAGTCCCACCCCGTCAGGCATTCCCTGCCCTCGTCCCACCTCCATCGCACGTCCTGGCCGGTCAGGTGGACGCCGCCGATCCACCGGTCGATCCCGTTGAGCGTCACGTGGTCGGCCTCGCCGGCCAGCACCCGCGCGCCGGCGCCGGTCAGGCGGACCTCGGTGGCGGGCCCGGCGGGGCCGTCCGCGGGCAGGGCGGACAGCAGGGGGTGCGGGGCGCGGGCGAGGCGGTCGATGGCCGCGTAGCACCAGGTGTCGCCGAGGTAGGGGCGGGCCTCACGGGCCGAGGCGCGCACGAACACCTCACCCGCCGTGGACGCCTGCGCCGCGGCGGCGAGGATGCGGCGTTCGGTGAGGGAGAGCCCGTCGCGGGTCGAGGGGTACTCGCGGCTGAGCCGTTCGAAGGCCTCCCCGAGGAAGCGCAGCTCGCTGGAGCGGACGGCGGCGATGGCGGGCAGGCCGTCGGGCGCGGGGGCGCGGAAGGCGGCCCACGCCCGGGTGGCCAGGTCGAGGGCGTCCGGGGTGAGGGTGGCGCAGGCCCGGGTGGCGGGCAGCTCGGCGAGCTGGTCGGGCCGGAGCTCGCCGAGGCCGCCGAAGCGGGCGATGCCGGGATGCTCCCCGATGCAGATCAGCGTGACCCGCCCGGCGGGCACCTCCAGCTCGGCCAGGCGGGACAGGATCTCCACGATCTGGAGCTGGTCGTAGAGGTCGGCCTCGAACCACAGCACGTACTCGCCGTCGCGGTGCGCCTCCACGGCGGCGTCTCGCTGCTGGAACATGCGGGTGCCCTCCGCGTGGTCGTCGGCGTCCGCGCCCATCAGGAACGCGGCCCTGACCCGGCGCAGCTCCTCGTGCCCCAGCGCGGGGACGGGCCCCTCGTGCAGCACGTCACGCCAGTACACGATGTGCCTGGCCAGGCCGGTGCCCGCCAGGTCGGTGCAGTCGCCGTTGCTGATGTGCAGCGCCGCCGCCATCCGCTCCTCGGTGGGCGTGGGCTGCTCGCCCAGCAGCCGGCGGCGCGCGATCGCGTACGACTCGCCGGTCTTGGCCATGCGGGCGCGTACCCGCCGCTTGAAGTCAGCGTGCTTGGTCATGGAACGTCTCCCGCGCGCCCTCCGCCCGCCCCCCAGCGGCCGCGGCGGCGGGCGCGCGTCCCGGGGGACGGCTGCGCTCCGCCCGAGAGGTGAGCCTCCCTTTGCCTCCTGGAGGTGACCCGGCTGGGGCAGGTCGCCGGAGGTTGGGCGCGGACGGCCGCCACCGCCCATGCTAGCCGCACCGTCCTCGATCACCGTGGACATCGCTGGTCAATGTGCCGTCCTGGCTGGTCAATACGCGGCGCCGTACAAACGACCTCAGACACCGACTGGGGAGGCATCATGATCAGCTTGACCGGCGCCGCGGAATGGAGGGCGCCATGACGCTTCGGCGCTTAGGCCAGCGCGGGCTCCTGGCCGCCGCCGTGACCGCCGTCGCGGTGATCTCGGCGGGCACGCTCCACCTCGGCGGCGCGACCGCGTGGGCCGCCACGGCGGCCGGCCCCGCTTCGCCCGACGAGCTCTTGGACCCCGGGGAAGGCTTGGACCCCGGCGAGGGCCTGGATCCGGACACCACGGAGAAGGACTGCGACGCCTCGGATGCCGAACCCGGCGAGTCGGCTCTGGAGGTCACCGCCATCACGCCCGACCGGGTCCCGCGCGGCATCAGCCCCAAGTACGCCAAGGCCGCCAGGGACGACAGGGTCAGCCTGCCGCGACTGAACGAGGCGAACGCCCAGCAGCGCTACCTCACCGTCGAGTACCTGCTGCCGACCGGCGCCGAGCTGACCTGCGTCCGGGTGGACCTGCTGAACACCAGCCCGCAGGCCGGCAAGCCGGTGCTGCAGACCGTCACACGCGCGGCGCCGACCGCCGATGGCGGCGAGGGGGTCAAGAGCATCGGCAGGGACGAACTCAAGGTCCGCGTCACCTTCGACGAGCAGCACCCCTCCAAGATCAAGAGCAGGCCGTCGGAGGTGACCCGCATCGGGTACCGGGTGAGCCTGGTCGGCAAGGACCGGGACGGCACCCTGATCACCGCCCGCAAGGACTCCGCGGACTTCTTCCCGCTGTGGCGGATGCCCGCCGGTTTCGACCGGTACGGGCAGCGCGACGACAAGCGCGGCGGCGACGACTGGTGCTCCTCCTTCGCCCACGGCTGGCTGTCCGTCGCGGCCAACCAGGCGCTGCTGCCGCGCATCAACGACATCTCCGGCGAGCACGCGCGCAACCTCGGCCACGGGACGCACCTGACCGGCGACGACATCGACGCCTTCCACCCCTACCGGTTCTCCGGCGTGGACGCCGGCGCGCCCGGGTCGGGCGGCCTGAACTACGACAGGCTGGTCGCCGCCACCAAGGCCGCCATGAACGACGACGAGGACGGGCTCCGCCAGGTCACGGAGTGGGCGGAGGCGACCAGGACGCGGCTCGGCAAGCTGATCGACAACAAGAACGTGATCCGGATCCACTACGCCGCAGGGAGCGCGGTGAAGGGCGACGCGCGGTTCGTGACGGGGTGGGCGAGCGCGTTGCTCAGGACCGGCAGGTACGAGTTCATGGACGCGCAGAAGGAGAGCAAGGAGGTCGATCTCGGGATCGGCGCGTGGAGCCGGATCGACAACCAGGTCATCAGGGCCAAGGACTTCCGGACCGATCACAACGACCACCTCCACGTGGCGTTGAGCGAGACCCGAAGGAAGTGACCGGGGCGTCCGAGTGTGGGCGGAGCGCTCAGGCGTAGCGCTCCGCCAGCAGCCGGAACGCCTCCTTCGGCTCCCATGACGTCGCCCCGGTCACCCGCACCACCCCGTAGCTGGCCGCGTCCAGCTCACCCCCCATGTCGAACTGCGCGAACGTGTTGACGAACACGCTGTCCACGCCCTCCTGCTCGAACACGTCCATCACCTCCCGCAGATACCCGGCCTGCTCCCCCTCGTCCCGCGCCAACGCCCGGGACAGCCCGGCGGGCCGGTGCCCGTCGTACCGCACGACCTCCGTCCCCCGCGCCCCGAGATCCCCGCCGCCCCGGAACGTCATGCACCCCACCTCGGTGATCGCCACGGGTTTGCCCTGCGCGACCAGGCGGCGCACCCCGTCCCGATATCGGTCGGCGATCTCCGCGGACCGGTACAGATCCACCCCGACGAGGTCGAACAACTCCCAGTTCACCGACTCGAACGGGATCGACGCGTACGTGATCCTCCCGTCGAACCGCTCCCTGACCACCGTTACGGCGTCCTCCAGGAACGCGTTGACCAGTGCGGGCACCCGCCCGAGGTGCGCGCGCAGCGTCTCCGGCGCGGAGAGCAGCCCGACCCGGTCGCCGATCGTGTCGCCGGGCAGGAAGCCCCGGTTGAGCAGGCTGTGCTCCGCCCCCGCCACGAACACCATGCCGCTGCCCTTGATCCGCCCGGCGCAGTCGGCGAACAGGTCGAGCAGCTCCGACGGCGTCAGGTCGGCGGTGAACGGCGAGAACCACACCTCCAGCCCGGCCGCGACGGCCTCGCGGGCGGCGGCCTCCAGCCGGTCGGGGTTGGAGCCGATGATCCTGACGGCGGTGCAGTGCAGGTCGCGCGCGATGGCCTGGAGGTCGCGCCGCACCGCGTCGAGGTCGAACGTTCCCCTGGTGTCGTGGTCACCGATCACGATGCCGGTGTCGTACACGATGCCTTTGCCTCGCATGATCTCATCCCTTCCACAAGGTACGGTCCGTACCGTACCCTGATGTGCATGAGGCGTCGAGGTCAAGAGCTGGAGCAGGCCATCCTCAAGGCCGCACAGGACGAGCTGCTCGAATCCGGATATGCCGGGCTGACCATGGAGCGGGTCGCCAAGCGGGCGGGCACCAACAAGAACGCCCTCTACCGCCGCTGGCCCAACCGCGCCGCGCTCGGCGTCGCCGCCTACGCCGACCTGGCCGCCACCCAGACGGTGATCCCCGACACCGGCAGCCTGCGCGGCGACGTCCTCGCCCTGCTGCGCGCCGCCAACAGCCACTGGTCGTCGCCGCTCGGCGAGATCCTGCGCGGCCTGCTGTCCGGCGCTGCCGACGACCCCGAACTGCTCGCCGTCCTGCACTCGCGCGCCACCGACGCGGGCGCAGGGATGTGGCAGGACGTGCTGGGGCGGGCGGGCATCGAGGTCACGCCCAGGGTGGCGACGGTGGCGATCGGGCTGCTGCGCAACGAGTTCGTCACCCGGGGCGCGCCGACCGTGCCCGACGAGGTGCTGGTCGAGATCGTCGACGAGGTGTACCTGCCGCTGGTGACGGGGCCGGGCCGTGCCCCGGATGCGCGGGTCGAGCAGAATGAGCGGGTTGAGCACGCGCGACGACAGGTGGAACAGGCGTGAGCGGTACGACGGCGGGGCCGGGTGGCGAGGGCGCGAGTGACACGACGGCCGGGTTGGGCGGGAGGGGTGCGCCACCCGAGGCGGCCACCGCGGCCGGTCACGCGCCGAGGCAGGCGTTGTGGCCGCTGTACGCCGCCGGTTTCACCACCGCGTTCGGCGCGCACGGCATCGCCGCCAACCTGGGCGGCTTCGCCGAGGACGCCGTCACCTCGCTCCTGGTCCTCGGCGGCCTCCTGGCCCTGTACGACGGCGCCGAAGTCGTGCTCAAGCCGATCTTCGGCACCCTGGCCGACCGCGTCGGCGCCAAGCCCGTCCTCCTCGGCGGCCTGATCGCCTTCGCCCTCGCCTCGGCCCTGTACGCGATCGCCGACAGCCCCGGCTGGCTGTGGGCGGCCCGTCTCGGCCAGGGCGCCGCCGCCTCGGCCTTCTCCCCGTCGGCCTCCGCCCTGGTCGCCCGCCTCACCCCGGCGACGGGCCACGGCCGGGCGTTCGGCGGCTACGGGTTCTACAAGTCCATCGGCTACACGCTCGGCCCCCTCCTCGGCGGCGTCCTGGCCTGGATGGGCGGCCTGCGGCTGCTGTTCGTGGTGCTCGCCGTGCTGGCCGCGGCGGTCGCCTGCTGGGCGGCGCTCGCCGTGCCCGCCGCGCCGCCGCTGCCGAAGGCCAGGCAGACGCTGCTCGACCTGGCCCGGCGGCTGGCCGACCGGACCTTCCTCGCGCCGACCGCCGCCCTGGCCGCCGCCACGGCCGCCCTGTCCGTCGGGGTGGGCTTCCTGCCCGTCTCCGGCGCCGCGACGGGCCTCGGCACGGTGGCGACGGGCGCCGCGGTCTCCGTGCTGGCCGCCACCGCCGCCTTCGTCCAGCCGTGGACGGGCCGCGCCCTGGACGCCGGGCGGCTGACCGCCCGCACCGGCATGATCGCGGGCCTGGCCGTCACCGCCGCCGGCCTGCTGTGCGCGACGCTGCCCGGCCTGCTCGGGGTGCTCGCCGCCGCCGTGCTGATCGGCGCGGGCACCGGCCTGATCACGCCGCTCGGCTTCGCCGCGCTCGCCGCCGCCACGCCCCGCGAACGGCTCGGGCAGACCATGGGCTCGGCCGAGCTGGGCCGCGAGCTGGGCGACGCCGGCGGCCCGCTGCTGGTCGCCGGCGTCGCCACGGTCGCGGGCCTGCCGTACGGCTTCGCCGTCCTGGCCCTCCTGCTGGCCGTCGCCCCGATCGTGGCCGTCGCGACCCGTCGTCCGGGACGGGTCAGCCCTTGACCGGGACCCTGTCCAGCAGGAGACGCGGGAACGCCGCCGCCGCGTCCGCCGAGGTGGCCGGAGCAGCCGTGGAGCCGCACGTCGCGACCTGGAAGTGCGCCACCACCGCCGCGTCGATGGGATGCGGCACCGGGTCGTCCGCCCGCTGATAGCCCGTCAGGTTGAACCCGGCCGAGACCTGCCGGCTCCCGTCCGCGCTGCTCACCGACACCGTGGTCATGCCGAAGAAGCCGCCCTCGTGCCCCCAGAACCGTCCGCACGGCAGGTCGGCGGTCGTCAGCCCGAGCCCGTAACCGGCCACGCCGTCGCCCGCCCGCAGCGGGACCGTCTTCTGCATCTCGGCGAGCAGCCGCGCGTCGAGCAGCTCGCCGCGCAGCAGCAGCCGGTAGAAGCGGCTGAGGTCCTCCATCGTCGAGACGAGCGCGCCCGCCGTCCAGGCGATCGACATGTCGTAGACGCTGTAGTCCCTGGGCGGGTCGATCAGCCCCGACAGCCCCTCGTACGCCTTGGAGTGCGGGCCGGGGATGTGCGGCGTGCGCGGGAACGACGTGTGCCGCAGCCCCGCCTCACGGATGACGTGGTCGGTGATGTACCGCTCGGCCTTGACGCCCGTCACCTTCTCCAGCAGCAGGCCCGCGATGAGGTAGCCGGTGTTCGAGTACTCGCCGGGCAGCGCCCCCGGCTGCCCGGTCGCGGGAGCGGCCAGCGCCAGGTCGATCAGCTCCTCCGGCCGCCAGGTGCGGAACTGGTTGGCGTCCAGGTCCTCGGCCCGCTGGAAGACCAGGTGGTCGTAGTCGGAGATGTGGCTGGTGTGGTTGAGCAGCATGCGGACGGTGATCTGCTCGCCCCGCCCGTCCCGGATCAGGCCGGGCAGGTAGCGGGCGATGGGCGCGTCCAGGTCGATCGTGCCCTTGCCGACCTGCTGCAGGACGGCCACGGCGGTGAACGTCTTCGTGACGCTGCCCACCCGGTGCACCAGATCGGGGCGTACCGGGCGGCGCGTCTCGACGTCGGCGAACCCGGCGGCGCCCTTCCAGCTCTGCCGGCCGTCCGCGACGTACGAGTAGGTGCCGTACATGCCGGCCTCGTGCACCGCGTTCAGAGTCCGGCGCAGGCTCTCCCTGTCGAGCCCGCCGCCCGCCTGAGCGGCGGCGGCCGGCCCGGTCGTCAGGGTCATGGCGCCCAGCGATATCGCGGCGAGGAAGGCGGTCATGGCGCGTTTCATGCATCCTCCTCAGGATCTGAGGACTTCGATGGTGGACCGGGGACCGCCGGTCGGGCCATCCGGCTGGAGGACGAACGGGGCGTCATCCTCAGGTACCGGGGATTTGTCCACGCAGGTCGTGGTCAACGCTGGTCATCATGGTGAGCAGGCCGGTCATCGTGTCCGGTCGTATCCAGGAGCGGAGAGCCGCTCCGAGGGAAGGGCGGCATCCGGGATCCAGGGGGCCACCATGACGAGCAAGAGATCGGCGGGAGGGCGGCACAGGCAGGGACAGCGGCCGGTGCCCGCACCTCCGCCGCCGGAGCCGGAGCGGCGATCCTCGGGGGGTGAGGAGGCGGCGGCCACGGTGCAGTTCCGGCAGGTCCGTCCGGTCGCCATCCCACCGCCCCGCCGCACGCCACCCCCGGCCCCGACTACCCGCCCGGCCGCAGCGGTGACGCCGTCGCCCCGCCCGGCGGAGGCGTCCCGTCCAGTGGGAGCGCTCGCGCCTGAACCCCGCGCCCAGCAGGCCGCCGCAGCTCTGGCAGCGGCACCTCCCGCGCCGGCGCTTCCCGCGACGGCACCTCCCGCGGCGACGGCACCTCCTGCGATGGCACCTCCCGCGGCGGCGCTTCCCGCGGCGACGGCACCTCCTGCGGTGGCGGCGGCACCTCCGGCACGCCGATCGCGCGGTGCGATCAAGCTGTGGGTGGCCGCCGGAGTCCTCGCCCAGGCCGGCCTTTTCGCCGCGACCTTCCTCCTCAACCAGGACGAACAGCCCACCACCACAGCGGTCGCCGCCGACACCACCGCGACCCCGTCCACCCAGCAGCAGGACCAGGCGACCAGGCAACCAAGCGACCAGACAGGCAAGGCCACCACCCCCCGCCTGGCCTTCTCGGCGGTGGCGGGCCCGAGCTGCCCCCGCGACACCCGCCGCAGCGTGAACATCATCGGCGGCCCCAACAGAAACGGCTGGAAGGACGCCAAGGCGGGCGGCTGGGCCGGCGCCGGCTGCGGCGACGGCTTCCTCTTCTCGGACCGCACGTACGACCCGGAGACCGCGGGCCAGCCCGCCAACACCTTCCAGTGGCGCTTCACCACGGGCCTGAGCGGCAGGCACGAGTGCGTGGTCGGCGTGTACGTGCCCAAGTCGGGCCTGGCCGGCCAGCGCGTCTGGTACACGGTCAGCGACGGCTTCGACAAGGGCGCCCGCACGGTCGCGGAGTTCACGCTCGACCAGCGCATGCGTCAGGGCACGTGGGTGGCGGCGCCGTCGACCGTCACGGTGGCCGGCGGCCTGGTGATGGTGGAGATCAGGGACACGGGCAAGGGCAACACGACGGGCGACCAGTCGATGGCGGCGGGCCCGGTCCGGCTGTCCTGCCTGTGATCAGAACGCGTTACTGCTCGACCGCCTCGATGATCGACACCACCGTCCCCGTGGGCACGATCCGCGCGATCCGCAGGCCCGCCGCCGCGAGCAGCCGCGCGAACTCCGGCTCCGTACGCTCCCGCCCGGGGAACGCGGTCATCAGCATCATGTCCACCGCCTTGGCCTGATGCGGCTCGTTCCCCGGCGGGATGACGGCGTCGACGACCAGGATCCGCCCGCCGGGCACCATGGCGCGCCGGCAGTTGCGCAGGATGGTGACGCAGCCGTCGTCGTCCCAGTCGTGCAGGATGCGCTTGAGCACGTACACGTCCGCACCGGGGGGCACCTCGGTGAAGAAGTCGCCGGGCGCCAGCCGCCACCGGCCCTTGACCTCCTCGGTGCCGAGCCGGTGCCCGGCGACCACGTGTTCCTCGTCCATGAGCACGCCGTCCAGGCCGGGACGCCGCCGCAGGATCTCCAGCAGGAACCCGCCGTGCCCGCCGCCGACGTCGGCCACCACCCCCGACCCGGGGAAGTCGTAGGAGGCGGCGATGACCTCGTTCTCCTGGTCGGAGAAGGCGGCCATGCCGGTGTGGAAGGCGGCGGCGGTCTGCTGGTTGCGGGCGATGTAGTCGAAGAACGACATGCCGAACAGGTCCTCGAACACCGAGCCGCCCTGCCTCAGCGACAGCTCCACCTCGCCGGCGGGCCGCCACAGCGTGGTGTCGGTGAGCATGAGGACGGCCGGCCGCGCCGACAGCGGCACGTCGGAGCGCAGGGACTGCCCGGTCGGGGTGAGCGCGAAGCGGCCGTCGGGCAGCTCCTCGAAGACGCCGCGCGTGGCCAGCACCCGCAGCACCCGGCGCAGGCCGTCCTCGTGCACCTCGGTCCGCCCGGCCAGCTCGGCCACGGTGAGCGGCCCGCCGGCCAGCAGGTCCGCCACGCCGAGCGAGGCGGCGGCGCGCAGCGCGCCCGGGTAGACGTAGCCGAGGGCCTCGTCGATGAGGTACCGGGTCGCATCCCGGTCGCCTCCGCTGATCTCTGTCGGCATGGCGAGGCCTCCGATTCGCTGGGGATCCAGGTGCCACGGTAGACGCGGGCGCCCGTGGAGGCCAGGGGAGGGCGGCAGTGGCCCGAAGGAGAGGCGTCGATAGGGGAGGGGCGGCCGGCGGGTGGGTCAGGCGCGGCGGCCGACGGCGCCCAGGACGCCGCCCTTGGCGAGCCCCGGCGGCTGGTACGGGTCGTCGTTGCGCCAGTCCTGAGCCGGCACCACCCCCGGCTCCAGCAGCTCCAGCCCGTTGAAGTAACCGCGCACCGTCTCCCGGTCACGCCAGGCGATCGCCCCCGAGGCCGACCGCCGGTAGACCCCCCGGGCCTCGGCCAGCTTGGCGGGGTCGCCCTCGTCCGGCTCGACGTACCCGTGCGACAGCACCAGATGCCCGCCAGGCACCAGCACGTCCCGCAGCGTAGAGACGATCTTGGAAACCTCGTCGTCGTCGTGGAAGAAGTGCAGGACGGCGACCAGCACGACGGCGACGGGCCGGCTGAAGTCGAGGTGGGCGGCGGCGGCCTGGAGGATGTCCGAGGGCCGGTGCAGGTCCCCCTGGACGGAGAACGTGTCCGGGTTGTCGGCGAGCAGGGCCTGGGCGTGCGTCAGCACGATCGGGTCGTTGTCGACATAGACGACCTTCGACCCCGGCGCGACCCGCTGCACCACCTGGTGCACGTTGTCCTGCGTCGGCAGCCCCGCGCCGATGTCGAGGAACTGCCGCACCCCCGACCCGGCGATGTGCCGTACGGAGCGGATGAGGAACCCGCGGTTGGCCCGGGCGACCTCCCGCACGTCGGAGCCGGCTTCGCGGGCGAGCCGCATGATCTGCTCGGCCGCTTCCCGGTCCGCGGCGAAGTTGTCCTTGCCGCCCAGGTAGTAGTCGTACATCCGCGCGACGCTGGGAACCGTCGGGTCGATGCCCTGAGGAACGTTCTCGTCCACGACGGGATCATACGGGTAAATCCCGTTTCATGTGATCTTCCGTATTTCCACACCGTGTGCGGCCTCGGTCAGCCGAACGCCGCCCGGTCGGACTCGGGCAGCCACTGCCGCGCCGGGTCGAACGGCGGCCGGTTGCCCCGCACGTACCGGACGAGCGCCGCCAGCACCGGATGGCGGTTGCGCCGGTGGAACAGCAGCGACGACGGATACACGGGCGCCGGATCGGCCAGCGGGATCCGCACGGTGTCGGGATGCCACGGTAGCCGCATCGTCTCCCCGACGAGGCTCACCCCCCGCCCCGCGCCGACGTCCGCCACGAAGTGGTCCCAGCCGAAGTCGGGCCCCGAGGCGTCGATCCTGAAGCCGAACGCGTCGCCGAGCAGCCGGTAGAACTCGGCCCACTCGCTGCCGGGCACGTTGCCCGGCATCCACACCGCCGACCCCGCCAGCTCCGCGACCGGCACCGACGCCCGGCCGGCGAGCGGATGGCCGCGGCTGACGAGCAGGTGCACCGGCTCCAGGAAGGCCGGCACGCCGCCCAGCTCGTCCAGCGGGCCGGACGCCCGGCAGAAGGCGGCGTCCACGGAGCCCCGGTCGAGCGCGACGCGGGCGCTCCTGAGCCCGTTGGAGGTGACGATCTCCACCTCCACGCTCTCGTCGTGCCGGTGGAAGTCCCTGATCAGGTCCACCGGGGCCAGCCGGGTGTCCAGGACGTCCACCCGCAGCGCGCGCCGCCGCCTGCGCAGCACCTCGCGCGCCTGGTCGGCGAGCCCGGCCAGGGCGCGGGCGTGCGGCAGGAACGCCCGCCCGTCCTCGGTCAGCTCGGCCCCGTCGCGCGTCCGGCGGAACAGCCTCAGCCCCAGGTCCGACTCCAGCTTCGCGACCCGCTTCGACACGGCCTGCTGGCTGACCCCCAGCCGGGCCGCCGCCTCGCTGAAGTACCGCTCCTCGGTGACGGCGACGAAGGCGCGCACCGCGCCGAGATCCAGATCCGCCTCACCTTCCGCTACAACCGGAGGTTGTGCCGGACCGGCGTGTCGATTGTTGGACAACGCCACCTGCTCTCGGGTCGAATTGCGCGGGCCGTTCCCGAGCCTACAACCAGCAGGGGTGATTCATCGGTGGAGTCCTTCGTCCATCTGCACGTGCACACCGAGTACAGCATGCTCGACGGCGCCGCCAAGGTCGGCCTGCTGATGGACGAGGTGTCCCGGCAGGGCATGCCGGCCGTGGCGATGAGCGACCACGGCAACGTGCACGGGGCTTATGAGTTCTACCGGTCCGCGCGCCAGGCCGGCGTCAAGCCGGTCGTCGGCATCGAGGCGTACGTGGCGCCCGCCTCCCGGCACCACCGCGCACCCGTCTACTACAGCGACAACCTCGCCCTGCGCCGCTCGAACGACGACACCGGCGAGGGCGGCGACGTCTCCGGGCGCGGCCTCTACACGCACCTGACGATGTGGGCCGCCGACGCCGAAGGGCTGCGGAACCTGTTCCGCCTCCAGTCGAGGGCCTGGCTCGAAGGACACGTCCAGAAATATCCGCGCATGGACGATGAGCTGCTCGCCGAGCACGGCGCCGGCCTCATCGCCACCACCGGCTGCCCGTCCGGCGAGGTGCAGACCCGGATCCGCCTCGGCCAGTACGAGCAGGCCGTCGAGGCCGCCGCCCGCCACCGCGACCTCTTCGGCGACGGCAACTACTACCTGGAGCTGATGGACCACGGCCTGCCCATCGAGCGCCGCGTCCGCGAGGACCTGCTCAGACTCGGCAAGCGGCTCGCGCTGCCGCCCCTGGCCACCAACGACTCCCACTACGTCACCGAGGACCAGTCCGCCGCCCACGACGCGCTCCTGTGCGTCGGCACCGGCAAGCGGCTCGCCGACGCCGACCGGTTCCGGTTCGCCGGCAGCGGCTACCACGTCAGGACCGCGCGGGAGATGCGGGCCCTGTGGGACGCCGAGGTGCCCGGCTCCTGCGACAACACCCTCGCCATCGCCGAACGGGTCGGCGACTACGCCGAGGTGTTCGCCCACCGCGACCTGACCCCGCGCTTCCCCGTCCCCGAGGGCGAGAGCGAGGCGAGCTGGCTGCGCGCCGAGACGCTCGCCGGCGCCCGCCGCCGCTACGGCGGCGAACCGCCCCGCGAGGTGCTCGACCGCATCGACCACGAGCTGTCGGTCATCGGCGCGATGGGCTTCCCCGGCTACTTCCTCGTGGTCGCCGACATCTGCCGGTACGCCCGCGAGCACGGCATCGGCCTCGGCCCCGGACGCGGCTCGGCCACCGGGTCGATGGTCGCGTACTGCACCGGAATCACCCAGCTCGACCCGATCGAGCACCAGCTCATCTTCGAGCGCTTCCTCAACCCGGAACGCGTCACCATGCCGGACGTCGACCTCGACTTCGACGACCGGCGGCGGGACGAGATGATCGACTACGTCACCCGCAAGTACGGCGACGACCGCGTCTGCCAGATCGTCACCTTCAACACCATCAAGGCCAAGGCCGCCGTCAAGGACTCCTGCCGCGTCCTCGGCCTGCCGTACGCGGTGGGCGACCGCATCACCAAGGCCTTCCCCGCCGCGGCCGGCGGCAAGGAGATCCCCCTGTCGGCCATCCACGACCCCGGCCACCCCCGCCACGGCGAGGCGGCCGAGCTGCGCGCCATGTACGAGCAGGACCCCGACGTCAAACGGGTCATCGACACCGCGACCGGTCTTGAGGGCCTGACCCGGGGCACGGGCGTGCACGCCGCCGGCGTGATCCTGTCCAGCGAGCCGCTCATCGACGTCATCCCGCTGGTCAAGCCCAAGGCGGGCGGGCCGATCATCACCGGCTTCCCGTTCACCCAGGCCGAGGACATGGGCCTGCTGAAGATGGACTTCCTCGGCCTGCGCAACCTCACCGTCATCGGCGACGCGATCGCCAACGTGCGCGCCAACAAGGGCGTCGACATCGACATCTTCGAGGTGCCGACCGACGACGCGACGACGTACGAGCTGCTGGCCCGCGGCGACACGCTCGGCGTCTTCCAGCTCGACAGCGGCGGCATGCGCGTCCTGCTGAGACTCATGCAGCCCACCACGTTCACCGACATCGCGGCCGTGAACGCGCTCTACCGGCCGGGCCCGATGGAGATGAACGCCCACACCAACTACGCGCTGCGCAAGACCGGCAAGCAGCAGGTCGAGCCGATCCACCCCGAGCTGGCGGAGGCGCTGGAGCCCATCCTCGGCGACACCTACCACCTGGTCGTCTTCCAGGAACAGGTCATGGCCATCGCCCAGCAGCTCGCCGGCTACTCGCTCGGCGCCGCCGACCTGCTGCGCCGCGCCATGGGCAAGAAGAAGAAGGAGGTGCTGGACGCCGAGTGGGACAGGTTCTCGGCGGGCATGCGCGGACGCGGCTTCTCCGCCGAGGCGACCAAGGCCGTCTGGGACGTGCTCGTGCCCTTCAGCGGGTACGGCTTCAACAAGTCGCACACCGCCGGGTACGGCCTGGTCTCCTACTGGACCGCCTACCTCAAGGCGAACCACCCCTGCGAGTACCTGGCCGCGCTGCTCACCTCCGTCGGCGACGACAAGGACAAGATGGCCGTCTACCTGTCCGACTGCCGCCGCCTCGGCATCAAGGTGCTGCCGCCCGACGTCAACGCCAGCAGGCTCGACTTCACCGCCGTCGGCTCCGACGTCCGCTTCGGCCTCGGCGCCGTGCGCAACGTCGGCGCCAACGTCGTGGACGCCATCGTCGCCGCCCGCGAGGCCAAGGGCCGCTACGCGAGCTTCGACGACTTCCTCACCAAGGTGCCGTCCGTCGTCTGCAACAAGCGCGTCATCGAGTCGCTGGCCAAGGCGGGGGCGTTCGACGGGCTCGGGCACCACCGCAAGGCGCTGGTGGCGGTGCACGAGCAGGCCGTGGACACCGTCGTCGACGTCAAACGCAACCAGGCCCACGGCCAGGACACCCTCTTCGGCGAGGCCGCCGGCGGCGACGCCTTCTCGATCGCCGTCCCGGACGGCGAATGGGACAAGGCCACCCTGCTCGCCTACGAGCGCGAGATGCTCGGCCTGTACGTGTCCAGCCATCCCCTCGACGGCGCGGAGAGCGTCCTCGACTCAGGCCGCGACACCACGATCGCCGACCTGCTCGCCTCCGGACGCCAGGACGGCGCCGTCCGGATCAGCGGCATCGTCTCCGGCCTGCAACGCAAGGTCACCAAGCAGGGCAGCCCATGGGCGATCGTCACCCTGGAGGACCACGACGCCGCCGTCGAGTGCCTGATCTTCCCCAAGACGTACACGCTGTACGGCGAGGCGCTGGCCGAGGACCGCGTGATCTCCGTGCGCGGACGGATCAACGTGCGGGACGAGACGATCAGCGTGTACGGCGAGGAGATCGCCGTGCTCGACGTCGCCACGGCCGGCGCCGAGCAGCCCGTGGTCATCTCGATCCAGGAAGGCCACCTGAACGCGCGGGTCGTGCGCGAGTTCAAGCACATCCTCACCGCGCATCCGGGGCGCGCGCCCGTTCACGTGCACCTGCACCGCCGGCACGCCGGCGACCTGCTGCTCGACCTGGCCCCGTTCCAGGTCGCGCCGGGCCCGGCCTTCTACGGCGACATCAAGGCACTCCTGGGAGCCACGGCCATCGGCGGCGACACGAAGGCGCCGTCCGGCGCCACGGCGATCGGCCGCGACCTGAAGGCGCAGCCGGGCACCACGGCGATCGGCGGCGCGTGAGCGGCGGCGCGGAGGCGCTGCCGGGCGCCGCGCCCGCCTGCCCCCGCTGCCGCACCGGCGAGATCCTGGCCGTCCTGCGCCTGCCCCGCACCTGGACCAACGCGTCCGGCCGCCCGGTGCGCGGGCTCGCCGAGGTCCTGCTGTGCGCCCGCTGCGACGCGGGCGACCCGCTCGTCACGTACTTCGCCGTCCACGGCACCGCCCGCCCCGAACACGCCGCCCTCCTGTCCCGCCTCCTGCGCGAATGGCTATCCCGCGCCCACCCTCCGACACCGGACGAGGACGCCCTGCGCGCCGAGGCGGACGCCTGGCGGCGAGGCGACCTGTGAACTGTACCTACTAGTATGTAGGTCGTGGACACCAGGGAACGACTCATCGAGAGCACCCGCGAACTGCTGTGGGAACGCGGCTACGTGGGCACCAGCCCGAAAGCCATCCAGCAGCGCTCCGGCGCGGGCCAGGGCAGCATGTACCACCACTTCCACGGCAAACCCGACCTGGCGCTCGCCGCGATCACCCGCAACGCCGAGGAGCTGCGCGAACGCGCCCGCGCCGCCTTCGACGGCCCCGGCACCGTCGCCGAACGCGTCACCGCCTACCTGCGGCGCGAACGCGACGCCCTGAAGGGCTGCCCCGTCGGACGCCTCACCCAGGACCCCGACGTGATGGCCGACCCCGAGCTGCGCGCGCCCATCGAGGAGACGTTCGCCTGGCTCACCGGCACGCTGTCCGCCCTGCTCGCCCAGGGCCGCGCGGACGGCGAGCTGCACCCCTCCCTCGACCCGGCCGCCACGGCCGCCGCCCTGGTCGCGGTCGTCCAGGGCGGCTACGTGCTCGCCAGAGCCGCCGGATCACCGGACGTGTACGCACAGGCCATCGAAGGCGCGCTCGCCCTCATCCATTTCCAGCAGAAGGACAACCACTGACATGCCTTTCGTCCGCATCGATGCCCTGCGCGCCGACGCCGACCGGCTCGACGCCCTCGGCCGCGCCGTCCACGACGCCCTCGTGGAGACCATCGGCATCCCGCCAGGGGACCTGTTCCAGGTGCTCACCGGTCATGACGGCGTGCGCGGCCTGCTCCGGTACGGGGACTTTCCCGACATCCAGCGGGACGACGACCTCGTGTTCGTGGCGATCACGCTGCGATCCGGGCGGACGGCGGACCAGAAGCGGGCGCTGTATCGGCGGATCGCCGAGCTCGCGCAGTCTTATGCAGGGACGGAGCCGCGCAACGTGTTCGTCTTCCTGACCGAGAACGAGCCGATCGACTGGTCCTTCGGGGACGGGCTCGCTCAGTACGCCCCCACCGGCCCGGCCTGACGTTTTCAGCGGCCCGCCCACGCCGCCAACCCCTCGTGACGCCCGCCCACCGCCTCGAACACGGTGGTGATCAACGCCCGTCCCTGCGCCGCGTCCTCCACCGCCCCATCGGTCGTAGGCCGGCCACCCGCGGCCTGCGCGCCAGGTCATCGTGCGCTGGGTTATCGTGCGCCGGGTCATCGGGCCTGCAGACCGGCCGCGGCGTCGAGGATCGCCTGCTCGCGCTCCCGCCCGTCCACTGCCACATTGTCCACTTGGACACTGTCTGAGAATCTGTCAACGGCAGCAGGAGGGCGGTGGTGCCGATGAGGAGGACGCCCGCGACGGCGATCGCCGTCCGCCCGCCGACGAGCCCGGCCAGCACACCCCACAGGGCGGTGGCCGCGGCGGTCGCCGCGCGGCCGGTGATGGTCCAGGAGGTCAGCACGCGGGCCAGCGTCTCCCGAGGCGGGCGGCGCATCCGGTACGTCACCAGGACCGGATTGAAAACGCCCATACACGTGATCATCGCCATCTCGACCGCCATGACGACGACGAGCCCGCCCGTGCCCGGCCCGACGAACGCCAGCCCCACCAGCCAGAGCGCCCGCGCCGCCCCGGACCCGAGCAGGATCCGCCGCTCCCCGAACCGGCGCACCAGCGGACGCGACAGCCGCGCCCCCACGATGCCGCCCAGGCAGGGGACGCCGAAGCCGAGCCCGTACTCCAGCGGCGTGAACCCCAGGTCGTGCAGCATGAGGTGCAGCAGCAGAGGCGCGGTGGCCATGATCAGCGCGTTCACCAGCAAGGTGTTGGCGAACAGCAGGCGCAGGTCCCGGTCGGCGGCGATGGCGCGCCAGCCCGCCGTCACCTCCGCCATCCGAGAGCCGCCGGAGCCGCGCACGGGCGGGGCGGGCTCGGGCGCGGCGATCGCGCGGATGCCGAGCGCGGACAGCGCGTAGCTGACGGCGTTCAGTACGACCGTGGCGACCGGGCCGAGCAGGCCGACGAGCGCCCCGCCGACCGGTGGGCCGACGGCCGTGGACACCCAGGTGACCGTCTCGAACCGGCCGTTGGCCTGGACGAGCCGCCCGTCGGGGACGAGGGACTTCAGGTGCGCGCCGCTCGCCCCGACGAAGACGATGTCCGACACCGCGACCACCACGGCCACCACCAGGAGCTGCGCGTAGCTCAGCAGGCCCAGCAGGTACGCGGCCGGCACGCTCATGAGCACCAGGAAACGCACCACGTCGGCGCGCACCATCAGCGGGCGTTTCGCCCGGAACTCCACGAACGGCCCCAATGGCACCGCCAGCAGAGCCCCGGCCGCCCCGGCCGCAGCCGCCATCCAGGAGAGCTGCGCGGCGCTCGCGTCCAGCACGAGGACGGCGATCAGCGGCAGCGAGTCCAGCGCCAGCCACGTGCCCAGGGAACTGGTCGCGTACGCCGCCCACAACCGGCCGAAGTCACGCCCGAGACCGTCGCCGCCCGCCATCCCGCTCCTCCCGATCGCACCGAACCGGATGCCGATCCAACACGGGGGAGGGAAGCGCGCTCAAACAACGGACGCGCCCGCGAGCACAACCAGCGGTTGTCCTTCGAGGTGGGGCGGCTGGTCGAGCTGGGCGAGCGGGGCGGCTGGGCGAGCGGGGGCGGCTGGCCCACACGGCGTCTCCCGGTGGACGGGTCAAGCCGGGCCTCAGAGGGAAGGCCCGGCGGACGGGTCAGGCCGAGCCTCAGGGGGGAAGGCCCGGCCTGACCGGCTCACGGATGCCGCCGGTTACGGCACCGGCGGGATGTCGCCGGTTACGGTTCCAGCAGGACGCCGCTGGTTACGGCTCCAGCATGATGGAGTTGATCGGCGACAGGTTCAGCACATAGTCGCCGGGCGCGTACCGGTCGCCGCAGTTCTGCCCGCCGTAGGACTTGCAGAAGCGCACGCCCGCGCCGCCCGTCTGGTTGTTGACGACCAGGCGGTTGCCGAAGACGTTCTCCAGGTTGTAGGAGCCGTACTCGAAGTACATGTCCGGGTCGCCGCTGGCGGACGCGTCCGGGTAGATGCACACGTACCCGGACGGGCATGCCGCCCTCGCACGCTGCAGCTCCGTGGCCGCCGAGTGGTGCGGCGCGGCGGCGGCCGGGAGGGACAGCGAGGCGACGACCGCGACGGCGGTGACGCCGCAGGAGACGAGCGCGCTGCGAAGGCGGGACGTGCGGGTGGCGGCCTGACGGAGGTTCTCACGCATGGTGGTGCTGCTTTCTCGAGTGGTTCGACCGCGATCCGGGGGGTTCCCGGGCGGCGCTGTCCCAGTTGAACGGGGCCGCCGGGGTGTCCAACAGGGAGGCGGACGGACCCGTGCGGACTCGTCCGAGGTGGTCCGGGAACGCGCCGGACTCGGACAGTTCCCGGCCAGATCCGGACGCGGTGCGTAATGGTTCGTATACTTTCCGGCGTGGGTGGGGTCAGGAGCGGGCCGGGGTCCGAGGGGCCGACGAACGCGGGGCCGACGAACGCGGGGCCGACGAACGCGGGGCCGACGAACGCGGGGCCGACGAACGCGGGGCCGACGAACGCGGGGCCGCCGGCGGGGCAGGAGGGCGGGCCCGCGCCGGAGACGGTGCACAGCCATGCGGAACTGGTGGCGTTGCTGGCCGAGCAGTTCGCGCGGGCGGACGTGTCGCTGCGGGAGTTGCAGGCGCGCGCCGACCGGGCGGGCGGCACCCGGCTGCCGCGCGCCACGTGCGCCGACATGCTGGCGGGGCGGCGCTTTCCGCGCAAGGCGGTGATGGTGGCCTTCCTGCGCGCCTGCCAGGTGCCCGAGCAGCGGCTGCCTGCCTGGGAGAGGGCTTGGGAGCGAGTACGGCTGTCCCGCATGCCCCCCGCCGCCCCCGCCGCCCCCGCCGCCCCCGCCGCCCCCGCCGGCGACGCGAGGCATGGTGGAGCGAAGGCGGGCGACGCAGGGCCTGGTGGGGTGGGGGCGGGCGACGCGGGGCCGGTCGCCGTGCCCGTCCGGAAGCGGCGCAGGGCGCCCCTGCTGCTGGTGGCGGCGCTGGTCACCGTCGCGATCGCGTCCACCATCACCGCAGTAGCCTGGACGAGCGGCCAGAACACCCGCACCGACGACGGCCGCGCCTTCGGCCCAGGCGGCTCCAGCAGCTTCACGATGAGGATCGACCCGAACGGCGGCCCCGTCCGGCTGATCCGCCGCCTCGACGCCCGAGTCTCCCGGCAACGCGCCGCCATCACCCTGAACGGCGCCTCGGCAGGCCACTGGGAGCCGCTGCCCGACGGCTTCGCCGGATGGGCGGACCAGCACCTCGACCTCCCGCCGTCCCTGACCGCGGGCCGCGGCTCGCTGACCGTGGCCACCGCGTTCGTCTCGTCCGAGTGGGACTTCAACGAGTTCGGCTACACGGTCGCCCAGCAGTCCGACGGCACCTGGACGACCACCGACACGCTCGACGTCGGCCCGGCCCACACGGGCGCCGAGGCCGCGCACGGCTACCGCGTCTCGGGCGAGACCTTCCGCGGCACCCGCACCCTGGACGCCCCGCCCGAGGCGGACCGCCGCGCGGCCCCTCCCGTCCGTTACGAGGCCGAGGCGGGGCGGGTCAACCACGCGCGGGTGCGCCCGGGGGCCGTGGGCGCGTCGCAGGGCACGGTCGTGGCGGGCCTCGACCACCCGGACAGCTGGGTGGACCTGCGCGTCTACGCGCCGCGGACCGGCCGTTTCACCGCGCACGTCACCTACGCCGCCGGCTACGGCGACGCGCAGCACGCCGTGACGGTGAACGGCTCCACCGAGTTCACCCTCGACTACCTCCACCACGGCTGGGACGTCTGGCGGCAGGTGACGGCCTCGCTGCCGCTGACCCGCGGCTGGAACACGCTGCGCCTGCAGTACCACAACCGCTGGGCCGAGCTGGATCACGTCGAGATCGTCTGACCTGCGGGCGTCGCGCGCCCCCGGCGGTTAGCCTGGCCGGATGAAGACGCATGGTGAACTGAAAGGCTTCTGGGAGCGCCGCCTGCAGTCCGACTGGACGGAGAGCGGGGTCGGCTACGCGGCGCTCGGCCGGGCGTTCAACACCTGGATGTACCGCGTGCGCGCGGAGGTCTTCGACCGCGAGGCCGCCACGATCCCGCTGCACCTGCCCGACGCGCGCGTGCTCGACATCGGCTCGGGCACGGGCTTCTACGTGCGCCGCTGGCAGGGGCTGGGCGTCAAGTCGATCGTCGGCTGCGACCTCACGGCGGCGGCGGTGGAGCGGCTGCGCGGGCGCTTCCCCGGCGTGGAGTTCCACGAGGTGGACATCGCCGAGCCGGGCGACGTGCTGGAGCCCGGCTCGTTCGACGCGGTGTCGGCCATGGACATGCTCTTCCACATCACCGACGACGCCCGCTACCGGGCCGCGCTGCACTCGGTGGCGGCGGCGCTGCGTCCCGGCGGCGTCTTCGTCCTGTCGGAGAACTTCCTGCAGCGGCCCGAGCAGCGCGGCGACCACCAGGTCAACCACACGCTGCCGTGGATCACGCACGCTCTGGACGAGGCGGGTTTCGACGTGATGCGCCGGATGCCGATGCTCGTCCTGATGAACGCCCAGGTCGACGCGAACCCCGTCTGGCGCAAGCTGTGGGGCGGCCTGCTGCGCGCGGTCACGCTGAGCGAGCGGACCGGCGGCCTGGCGGGCTCGCTGCTCTACCCGCTGGAACGGCGGCTGGTCAGGCTGCTGCGGGAGAGCCCCACGACCGAGATGATGATCTGCCGCCGCCGCTGAGCGCGGGGGCGGAGCCGTCCCGTCAGGAGTAGAAGTGCATGACGACGGCCAGCCCGACGACGTGCATGAGCGCCACGGCCACGAGCAGCGACACGAACACGAACTTGGCGGGGCCGTGCTCGAAGTGCTTGCCCTCCTTCAGCGGCGGCAGCTTGGCCTGGCGCTCGGCGATGCGCTCCTCCAGCGGCTTGCGGTGAAACACGGGAGTCCTCCAACCCGCCGAATATCTGTTTGTGCCCTAATGGTTTGTACACCAAGTAAACTACCAGGGAACGACGGAGGTGCGCACCGATGGAGCCTGTGACGGAGACGACAGATCTGCTCGCGCTGGACCGGCAGGTGTGCTTCGCCCTCAGCGTCGCCTCGCGCGGCGTGATCGCGCTCTACCGGCCGCTGCTGCAGCCCATGGGGCTGACGCATCCCCAGTACCTGGCGATGCTGGCGTTGTGGGAGCGGGAGCCGCTGTCGGTCAAGGAGCTGGGGGAGTTGCTGCAACTCGACCCTGGCACCATGTCACCCCTGCTCAAGCGGCTGGAGGCGCTCGGCTACATCCGGCGCGAGCGCAGCAGTAAGGACGAGCGCGCCCTGGCGGTGACTCTCACCCCTGAGGGACGCGCGTTGCGGGCGCAGGCGGAGAAGATCCCGCCCGCCATCGTGGCGCGGCTCGGCATGAGCCTGGAGGAGCTGCAGCGGCTGCACGAGTCGCTGACGCGGGTGATCGCGGCCGCTCGCCCCGATTGACGGTGTGCCCGCCTCCGCGGTCGGGAGGCGGGCGTCTCAGTATGGGAGCCGGCGCCCGGACGGCGTCCGCAGATCCAGGTTCGGACGCGGGCGTGCCGGCTTGGGCCGCATCGTCGTACGAGTGGTGCGCATCTCGGATCTCCTCGCTTCGGTATGCCTCTTCTACGTCGGAGGCGAGGGTGGCGGATGACGTACGACTTCCGGGCGGCGACTTTTTGGTGATCTACAACGTAAAGGCGCCCGGTCTTGTGGCGCCTGGCATCGTGAGCCTATAGTCATCGACATGACTAGTAATGGAGATGACTAGCAAAGTGGCCCTCCGGCACGCCGTGCTGGCCGCGCTGCTCGACGGCGAGTACAGCGGCTACCAGCTCACCAAGATCTTCGACGTCGGCGTCTCCAACTTCTGGTACGCCGCCCCCCAGCAGCTCTACGCCGAGCTGACCAAACTGGAGGCCGACGGCCTGGTCGCGGGGCGCGAGGTCGTCCAGCGCGGCCGGCCGAACAAGCGGGTGTTCAAGGTCACCCAGGCCGGCCTGGACGAGCTGGCCGCCTTCGCCGCCACCCCCGCCAAGCCGTTGCTGCTACGCGACGACCTGGCCGTCAAGGTGCACGCCGCCGACCTCGTGGACACCGCGCCGCTGATCGCCCAGCTACGCGAACGCGCCGAGGAGGCCGCCGCCAAACTGGCCTTCTTCGAGCAGACCCTGCGGCGGCTGCGCGGCGACCTCGACGAGGAGGAGTTCCTGCGCGCGGGCGAACGAGCCGGCCCCTACCTGTCCTGCCTGGCCGGTTGCCGGTTGGAGCGGGAGATGCGTGACTGGTGCCTGGAGACCGCGCGGACGCTGGAGGAACGCGCGAAAAGGAGGGTGCGATGAGGTACACGAGGTACGTCGCCCTCGGCGACAGCCAGACCGAGGGCCTCGGCGACGGCGACGACGTCCTGGGCCACCGCGGCTGGGCCGACCGGCTCGCCGAGAACCTGGCCCGCGCCGAACCGGGCCTGCTGTTCGCCAACCTCGCCGTGCGCGGCAGGACCGCGGAGCAGATCCGCGACGAGCAGCTCCCCGCCGCGCTGGAGCTGCGGCCCGACCTGGCGACGGTCATGGCCGGCATGAACGACGTGATCCGCCCCGGCTTCGACGCCGCACGGGTGGCCGGGGTGCTGGAGGAGATGTTCGCGGCCCTGGTGGGGGCCGGCGCGCACGTCGTCACCGTGACGTTCCCCGACATCGGCAAGATCGCGCCGCTGGCCCGGCGGCTGGTGCCGCGCGTCCTGGACGTCAACGAGCGCATCAGGAAGGCCGCCGCCCGCCACGGGGTCACCCTGGTGGACACCTTCCCGCTGACGTACATCACCGATGCGCGCATGTGGAGCAGCGACCGGCTGCACGCCAGCCCCGAGGGGCACGCCAGGTTCGCGGCAGCGGTGGCGCACGCGCTGCAGGTGCCGGGCAGCGACGACACGTGGATGGCGCCGCTGCCGCTGCTTCCCGCGCCGGGTGTCTGGCGGTCGGCGGCGACCGAGGCACGGTGGGTGGCGACGTTCGCCGGGCCGTGGATCGGGCGGAGGCTGCGCGGGCGCTCCTCGGGCGACGGGCGGACGGCCAAGCGGCCGCTGCTCACCCCCGTCGCATGCGATCATGGGGACTCCCCGACCGTCCTCTGAGGTGCGATGAACGCGATCACGTACGCCGAGCCGTCCGAGCCCCATCCCGAGATCCCGCTGGCCGGCGGGGACGTCACCGAAGGCGTCGTGCGCGCAGGCGACACCGTCCGCCGCCCGGCCGGCCCGAACGCGCCCCTCGTGCACGCGCTGCTGCGGCACCTGGAGCAGGCGGGATTCGACGGCGCTCCGCGGTTCCTCGGCGTGGACGCGGCCGGGCGGGAGGTGCTCAGCTTCCTGCCCGGCGAGGTCGCCGGACGGCCGCGCCCGCCGTGGATCGCCGACGAGGAGCGGCTCGCCTCGGTGGGGCGGCTCGTGCGCGCCTACCACGAGGCCGTCGCGGGGTTCGCCGTGCCGGACGGGGTGCGGCCGGGCTTCGGCCTGGCGGAGCCGCCGGGCACGCCGCCCCCGCCGCCGTACCCGGTGGAGCTGGTGGGGCACATGGACTACACGCCGGAGAACATCGTCTTCCGCGACGGGCAGGCGGCGGCGCTGATCGACTTCGACCTCGCCAAGCCCGTCACCAGGGCCGACGAGCTGTGCAACGCGATGCTGTACTGGGCGCCGCTCGCCGACCCCGCCGACGCCGACCCGCTGCTGCGGGAGGTGGACGCGCCGCGCCGGTGCCGGATCCTCGCCGACGCGTACGGAATGTCGGACGTGGACCGGTCACGGGTGGTGGAGGTGGCCGTCATGCGGACGCGGCGGTCGTGGGTCCTGATGCGGCAGAACGCCGAGGAACTGGGCGGCGGCTGGGCGCGCATGTGGCAGGACGGCGTCGGCGACCAGATCAAACGGCGCGAGGCGTGGCTGGAGCGGCACGGGGCCGACCTCGAAGCGGCGCTGACCGCGCCATGACCTCCCCGTGATCGCATGGTGATCGCGCGCGGGCGCCGTCAAGAAACGGCAGCAGGTACGCCAACCGGGGACGGCGACCGGCCCGGAGCCGGATAGAGTCGTCACGATGATCACCTGGTTGACGGAGGCCCCTCAGCGAGGCGGCCCATGCCTCCAGCGAGGCCGCCCATGCCTCCAGGGAGGCGGCCCATGACGGAACGCCTGCGGATCACCGAGATCGAGCTCGACTCCCACGTCACCGTGGTCACCGTCAGCGGCGAGCTCGACCTGGACACCTGCCCCCTGCTCCAGGCCGCCCTGGCCAGGGCGCTGCCCCGGGTGGCGATCGACCTCGGCGCGCTGACCTCGGCCGACTCGTACGGGCTGACCGTGCTGCTCGCCACCCACCGGCACGCGCTCGAGGTGGGCGGGCTGGCGCTGGTGTGCGCGACCGGTGACCTGATGAGGGCGGTGTTCCGGCAGCGCGGGCTCGACCGGGTGCTGGAGCTGCGGCCCACCCTGGAGGAGGCGGTGGCCGAGCTGCGTGCGCTCTGAGCGGGCTCGGGTGAGGGTGGCCGCCCAGGGGCCGTGCGCCGATCAGCGGCGCGAGCGCGCGGATCAGTGGCGCGAGCGCGCCGGTCAGTGGCACGAGTTCGCCGATCAGCGGCAGGAGCGCGCCGATCAGCGGCGCGAGCACGCGGATCGGGTCAGGAGCGCGCCGATCAGCGGCGCGAGCACGCGGATCGGGTCAGGAGGCCGGAGTCGGGGTCTGCGTCGGCTCCTCGGTGGGGGTTTCGGTCGGAGTTTCGGTCGGGGTCTCCGTCGGGGTTTCCGTTGGCGTCGCGGTCGGCTCCTCGGTCGGGGTTTCGGTCGGCGTCTCCGTAGGCGTCTCCGTCGGCTCCGAGGTCGGCGGCTCGGTGGGGAGGTCGGTCGGCGTGACCGTCTGGGTCGGGGTGGGGCACGGCGTCGGGGTCTGCCAGTTCGGCACGATCCCCCACCACTGCTTGGCGCGCCGCCACTCGCTCTTGTTGCGCGGGTAGAGCCGGATGGGCTGCGACAGGTCGAGGATGTAGACCGCCCTGGCCGTCTGCCCGTCCGTGGTGGCCGTCACCGACACCCAGGAGTCCTGCGCGATCTGCCGTTCCTCGCCGTCGCGAAGCCGCACCTTGGGCCGGCGGGTGGCGTCCTCGATCGTGTACGCCTGCTCGAACCCGTCCTGGCTGCGCACCGTGATGGAGTCGGCCGCCAGCGCGGTCACCTGCCCGGTCTGGGTGAGCAGCGTGACGGTGCCGCACCCGTCCTTGGTGGCGACCGTGAACTCGCCGTGCATCGTGCCGACGAACGCCAGCGGGTTGATGGGCGGCAGTTGCTCGATGGGGATCGGCGTCGCGGTGGGCGTGGACGTGGGGATCGGCGTGGTGGTTGGTGTGGTGGTGGGGGTTTCGGTCGGGGTCGGGGACGGGGCCGGGGTGGCGGCGGAGGCCGAAACGGTCACCGCGAGGCCGCTGCTCGCGACGATCGCGATGGTGGCGATCTTCAGGAGATGTTGCGGGATCCGCCTGGGGCGGGGACGTTTCTCGTCCGGCTGCATGGGCGTCACCTGGTCCTCCACGGGTGTCGGTGGGAACGGATCGGGGACGGGAGCCCTCCCCGGCGCATGGCGGCGATCGCCACGGCGGCGTACGAAAAGGGCTGACTCGCGTCGTTTGTCGTAGGCGAACACGTCTGACTACGGCGCCGGCACCGCCCATTCGGTGGCGTCTGTGCCCGGCGCGGGCGCTAGCTCTGGTTGGACGTCGTACGGACTCGGTGGGTTCCCACCGGTTTCTTGATACTCGTCCCGTTAGTAGCGTCCGGCGTGTTCCAGCTTCGGCAGTTGCTCCGTGTGCTCGCAGAGCAGCAGCCGTCCGCCCCTGGCGAGCACCGGCAGGCACAGGCGCGCCGCGTGCGGCCGGGGACTGACGACGGCGAACAGGTGGCCGCGGTCGTGGGCGCGCCGCCCCGCCTCAAGCAGGACGCTCATCCAGCGGGTGCCCGTCAGCCGGCAGCCGGACAGGTCCACGGCCACCCGCGGATGCCCGTCCACGGCCTCGTCGAGCTGGGCGCGCAGCGCCGGCATCCGCCGGTCGTCGGCGGTGCCGGTGACGCGGACGACGGCCCAGCGGTCGTGCGTCAGAAGGTTCGACATGTAAGCCATGGCTCACTCACCTCACCTTGAGCAGGTGATCGGTCGCGGCCACGCCTCCGGACCCTCCTCATGCGAACACTACCCCTGCGCCGCCCGGCTAGCGGATCACCGGCGGTCCGGCGAGCTCGGTCAGGGCGCGGTGCAGATCGGCGGTGCCGGTGCCCGCCCAGCCCACGTACCCGTCGGGGCGGACCAGCACGAGGGGGCCGCCGGGCACGGCGGGCGGCTCGACCCGGACCCGGTCCTGCCAGCCGGTGACGTCGGCGTCGCCGACGAGGACGAAGCGGCGCTCACGCAGCGCCTCGTACAGGCGGTCGCCGCCCGCGAGCTGAAGGTCACCGGCGCGGGTGCCGACCAGCTCGTCCGCGCCGTGCGCCGCCGGGTAGTGGTAGCCGATGCCGCTGAGCTGCCCGGTGATCTTCTTGTGGATCTTGGGGATGGACAGCGCCTGGCGGGCGGCGAAACCGCGCAGGGCCTGCCCGGCGGCCGACTCGATCATGGCCGCCCTGATGATGGCGCCGCTGCTGCGCAGCACCGACCGGCCGACCGGGTGACGTTCGGCCTGGTAGGTGTCGAGCAGCGCCTCGGGCGCGCCCCGCAGCACGGCGGCGAGCTTCCAGCTCAGGTTGGCGGCGTCCTGCAAGCCGGTGTTCATGCCCTGGCCGCCGGCGGGGGAGTGCACGTGGGCGGCGTCCCCGGCGAGGAACACCCGGCCCGTCCTGTACTCGGGCACCTGCCGCTCGTCGCTGTGGAAGCGCGACAGCCAGCGGGGGTCGTGCATGCCGAAGTCGGTGCCCAGGGCGTGCCGGGTGACCTCGCGCACCTCGTCCAGGTCGAGCGGCGCGTCGTCGGGCACGGAGTGGCGGCGGTCCCAGGCGAAGACCCGGTAGTAGCCGTCGCCGAACGGGGCGACGAACGCGAACGCGTCGCCCACCCCGTTGACGGTCAGCATCTCGGCCGGCTGCTCGGCCACTTTCACGTCGGCGAGCATGATGGACTTCAGCACGGACTTGCCGGGGAAGGGCTGGCCGACGGCCTGCCGCACCGCGCTGTGGTATCCGTCGGCGCCCACGACGTAGGCGGCGCGGCGCTCGCCGGCCGGGGTGGTGACGGTGACGCCGGTGCCGTCCTGCGTCAGGCCGAGCACCTCGGCGTCGTAGACGATCTCGACGCCCGCCTTCAGCGCCCGCTCCAGCAGCAGGTGCTCCACGTTGTACTGCGGAGTGATCAGCAGGAACGGGAAGCGGCTGGGCAGCGTGCCCAGGTCCACCTCCACCCGCTCGAACAGCCGCACCTTGCTCAGCGAGGCGCCCATGGGCACCAGCCGGTCGGCCAGCCCGCGGGCGTCGAGCTGCTCCAGGGTGCGGGCGTGCACGCCGAACGCGCGGGAGAGGTTGGACACCTTGCCGTCACGGCGCTCCAGGACCGTGACCTCGATGCCCGACTCCGCAAGGTCCCCCGCGAGCAGCAGCCCGGTGGGGCCTGCCCCTACGATGATCACCTCGGCCATGACGCCTTCCCTTCAGGTCAACGCTTGTTGGCACAACTTAATCACCGCCTCCGCACTGGTGTCAACGGTTGTTGGCAAACAAATGTGGGCACCTAGCGGACGCCTTCAGGCGGTGCACGCCCTGACCAGTTCGGGGACCAGTTTCCGCAGCAGCTCCTCGTCGCGCGGGTCGGCGGGCGCGTACTCGGTGATGCCCAGCCCGGCGATCTGGTGCCGGGCGGCGAGACCGGCGACGGCCTCGGCGAGCGCCTCCGCGGACAGGCCGTCCGGCTCGGGGTAGCCGACCGAGGTGATCCCGTCCAGCACGTCGAGGTCCACGTGCACGTAGACGACCGCGTCCGGGCCGATGGAGTCCAGGCCGCCGATCCCGGCTCGTTCGATGTGATCGGCCTCGGCCGGGTCCAGCGCGCGGGTGCCCGCCAGCGCGATCTGATCGGGGCGCAGGGCGGGGGAGCGGGCGAGGTCGGCGGGGCCCTCGCCCTGCAGCGTGCGCAGGATCATGCCGTGGAAGGCGCCAGAGGGCGAGGACTCCGGGGTGTTCAGGTCGCCGTGGGCGTCGAACCAGGCGACGTGCAGCCGGTCGCCGTGCCGGCGCAGCGCCGCCGTGACCGGCTCCAGCTCCACGCCGCAGTCACCGCCGACCGTGACGACGAACCCGTCCCGGGGGAGTGCCTCCCGCACCCGATCGGCCGTCCCGGCGAGGGTGCCGCCGGTCTCGACCCGCACGTGCGCGGACGCCCCCGGCACCATCGCGGCCAGCCGGGCGGCCCCTTCGGCCAGCCTGGGGGCGGTGGGCGACAACGATCCCCGCCACTGCGGCACCTCTACAACGGTCAGCATGTCGCTCTCCTCATCGGTGGGTGGACCGACAGTTTCGACCGAGCCGAACGGCAACGTCCACTTAGTATTCCTGCACTGATCTATAAGATGTGCTTGATGTTGGATCCGGTACGGCTGCGCCTGCTGCGCGAGTTCGCCGAGCACGGCACGATGACGGCCGTCGCCGAGGTGTGCGGCCTGACGTCGTCCGCCGTCTCGCAGCAGCTCGCCGCCCTGGAGCGGGAGGCGGGGGTGCCGCTGTTCGAGCGGGCGGGGCGGCGGGTCCGGCTGACCGCCGAGGGGCGGCGGCTCGTCCGGCACGCGCGCGTCGTCCTGAACGCGCTGGACGCCGCCGAGCAGGATCTCCGCTCGGCCTCGACGCCGCGAGGGCCGGTCAGGGTGGCGTGTTTCGCCACGGCGGCCGTCGCCCGGCTGCTGCCCGCCATCGCCACGGCCCGGGCCCGCCACCCTGACCTGCACGTCATCGTGCACGAGCTGGAGCCCCGCGAAGCCGTCGAGGCGCTGCGCGCGGGCAAGTGCGACGTGGCGGTCGCGTTCACCTACAGCCTGATCCCGGAGGAGCCGCCGGCCGGGGTCACCCGCCGGTTCCTCGGCGTCGAGCCGATGCTGATGGCGCTGCCCGCAGGCCATCCGGCGGCGGCCGGCGAGATCGACCTCCGGGCGCTGCGCGAGGCGCCCTGGATCGCGGGCTCCGAGGGGACCAGCGACCACGAGATGCTCGACCGCGCCTGCGCCCTGGCGGGCTTCCGGCCGAACGTCGTCCACACGGCCGATGACTACGCGCTCGTGCTGCGCATGGTGCGGGAAGGGCTGGGCGCGGGCCTCGTCCCCGAACTGGTCGCGACCGTCGTCGGCGTCCCCGAGGGAGTGGTGCTGCGGCCCATCGCCGCTGTCGGGATCACCAGGACCACGCACGCCCTCATCCGCGCCGCCACCCCGGCCGTCAACGCGGTGCTCGACCTGCTCCAGCAGTAAATCTACATTGTAAAGGCGCCGGGGTCGGGTCGCTTAAGCTTTTTTCATGGATCAAACCCCCCGCATCGACGAGACGAAGCCGCATTCCGCCCGCGTCTGGAACTACCTGCTCGGCGGCACCGACAATTACCCCGTGGATCGCGAGGCAGGCGAGAATCTGCTGCGCGCGTTTCCCGATTTCGCGCAGGTGGCGCGGTTGCAGCGCGATTTCCTCAAGCGGGTGGTGAGCTTTCTCGTCACCGAGATGGGGATCAGGCAATTCCTGGACGTCGGGGCGGGCCTGCCGACGGCCGACAACACGCACGAGGTGGCGCAGCGGCTGGCGCCCGAGTCGCGGGTCGTCTACGTCGACAACGACCCGCTGGTGCTGGTGCACGCGCGGTCGCTGCTGTCGGGGTCCGAGCCGGGGGCGACGGATTATCTGGACGCCGACGTGCGCGATCCGGACGTGATCGTGGCGGGGGCGGGCAGGACCCTGGATTTCTCCCGGCCGGTCGGGCTGATCATGCTGAGTATCGCGGGTCAGGTGCCGGAGTACGACGTCGCTGCGGGGCTGGTCCGGCGATTCGTGGAGGCGTTGCCGTCCGGAAGTCTTCTGGTGTTGTCGGACGGGGTGAATGCGAATCCGGCGTTGGTGGAGGCGGTGAACGCCTACAACCGGCAAGCCGCGTTCCCGTACACGTTGCGTGCGCCTGAGGAGGTGGCGGGGTTCTTCGAGGGGCTGGAGCTGGTGCCTCCCGGTGTGGTGCCGACGCCGCTGTGGCGGCCGGGGCCGCCACAGGCGTCGTCGGGTGTGGTCAGCGCGGTGTGCGCGGTGGGGCGTAAGGCTTGAGGGGTCAGGAGAGCCAGCGGTGGGCGTACGTGCGAGTCCAGCGGTAGGCGAAACCGTGGAAGCGGTCAGTAGAGCCAGCGGTAGGCGCGGATGATGTCGGCCGGGTCGAGGTCGGCGGCGCGGTTGGCGTCGGAGGTGCGCACGGCGCGGAAGGCGCCGACGATCTCGTCGCCGAGCGCGGCGCGGATGCGCGGGTTGCCCTGGAGCGCGTCGAGCTGCTGCTCCACGGTGGTGGGCAGCCGGTGGACGCCGTGCTGGGCGCGCCGCTGGTCGCTCCAGGTGGCCGGGTCCTCCTGGACGGGGCCGGGCAGGGTCAGGCCGTCCTCGATGCCGGCCAGGCCCGCCGCGATGACGGCGGTGAGGGCGAGGTAGGGGTTGGCGGCGGCGTCGGAGGGCTTGAGCTCGACGTTGGCGTGTCGCGGGCCGAGCAGCGAGGTGGACGGGACGAGGCGGAGCGCCGCTTCGCGGTTCTCCACGCCCCAGCAGGTGTAGGCGCCCGACCAGTAGCCGGGTCGCAGGCGTTGCAGGGAGGAGAGGCTGGGTGCGGTGATGGCGACGATGGCGGGCAGGTCGCGCAGCAGCCCGGCGAGGTAGGCGGCGCCTTCCGGGGTGAGGCCGGCGGGGCCGTCGCCGCCGGACAGGAGGTTGGCGCCGGCGCGGGAGAGCGAGGTGTGCAGGTGCCAGCCGTTGCCGACGTGCCCGGAGGTGACAAGCGGGGCGAACGCGGCGCGCAGCCCGTGGGCGCGGGCGGCGGCGTGGATGGTCTGGCGGGTGAGGAGCTGGCGGTCGGCGGCGGTGACGGGGTCGGCGGGAGCGATGTTGAGCTCGTACTGGCCGGGGCCGTACTCGCCGTGGAGCTGGCCGATCGGGATGCCGTTGCGGACGAGGTCGCTCAGGAGCTGCTCGGCGAAGGCGTCCACGGCGAGCATCTTGGTGGGGCCGTAGGAGGGGCCGTCGTAGACGGGGCGAGGGTCGTCGCCGGTGTCGCCGGCCGCGCTGAGGTGGAACTCGATCTCGTATCCGGCGCGCAGCTCGATGCCGATCTCGGCGGCCTGGGCGACCTGGCGTTCGAGTGCGGTGCGCTGGTCGTAGGGCCAGGGGGAGCCGTCGGCGGCGACCTGGCGGCCGGGGGCCCAGGCGAAGGCGGGCTGCCCGGCGAGCTGGACGACGCGGTCGGTGACGGGGAACAGGCGGATGTCGCCGGAGGGGGTGCCGAGCGGGGGGTGGTCGAAGGTGATGGTGTCGTGGGAGTCGAAGACGGCGAACAGCGGGGTGATGCCGAGGCCGCGCTGGGTGGCGGCGGTGAACTGTTCGATGGGGACGGTGCGTGAGCGGGGGATGCCGTTGTTGTCGGCCCAGGTGATGATGACGCCGACGACGCCTGCTGCGGCGAGGTCGAGGTCGAGGGTCTGGGGGTCGGTCTGCGGTGCGCCTGTGGTGGTGTGGTCGAGCATCGGCATCCCCTTGTCGTGTGCGGCCCGCGTGGCACCTTATAGGTGGCGGGGGCCGGTGCGGGGGATGCCGCGCTCGGGAGTTTTGGCTGGTGGAGGGGTATGTCCGGGGTTGTGTGGCTTGTGTGGTGGCTTCAGCGGGGCGGGCCGGCGGTGATGGTGGCTCGGGCGTCGCGTACGCCGCCGCGCCACCAGCCCATGGCCTCGATCCACCACGTCATGCCGGCCGCGGTGTAGGCGTCGACGAAGCCGTCGGCGGCGCGTCCTTCGAGGGCGATGTCGTAGCCGTCGAGCGTGCCGCGCTGCTCGCCGAGGAAGTCGACGACCCGGGCGAACTCGTCCGGCGGGACGGGGCGGTCCTGGCCGTAGTCGTGGAAGGTGGGCATGGCGCCGTCCCAGCGGGCGGCCCGGCGGAAGCCTGCGCGGGTGGGCCAGCGGCCGGGGCACCAGATGGGGATGCGGGGGCGCTGGACGGGCTGCGGCGGGAGCTCCTGCCACAGCCGGGTGAGGTCGTCCAGGCCGCGGTCGAGCTTGGCGGCGCGGACCTTCAGGTCGGGGTCCTCGCCGAAGTCGGTGTACTCGGTGTCCAGGGAGCCGAGGCCCGCGCCGAAGACGAGCCGGCCGCCGGAGAGCCGGTCGAGGCTGGCAGTCTCCTTGGCGACGGTCTGGGTGCGACGGCGCGGGAGCGCCGTCATGAGGATGCCCAGGCGGACGCGGTGGGTGCGGGCGGCGATGGCGGACAGGGTGACGGTGGGGTTGGCGACCGGCCAGCCGGGGTCGTGGTAGAGGAGGTGGTCCCAGAGGTAGACGCCGTCCCAGCCGTGGTCCTCGGCGGTGACGGCGAGCTCGGTGAGGAGGGCCGGGTCGCCGAACTCGCCGACGTTGGGCAGGCCGATCGCGAAGCGCACCATGGTTCAAAGGTTATGGGTATTCAGCGGGGGATGAAGCCGCGGTAGACCACGCGCCGCCGCCACAGGACGGGCCACTGGCGATCGCGGATGCCGTTCAGGACGAGGGCGCTCATGGCGCCGGTGAGGAAGCCGCCCACGATGAGGCTCATGATGAGCATGAATGCGATGGCCATCAGAAATTCCCTTCGTCAGAAGTTGAATTTTGAACGTGATGGCGTGAACAGCGCCGGGTCACGCGGTATTCCGACGGGGGTTCAAGCAAGGCGGGGGGTCATGCAAGGCGGGGGGTCATGCAAGGCGGGGGGCCGGGCAAGGCGGAAGGTCTGTTCAGGCCGTGGGTGCCAGGTCGCGGCGGCGCAGGAACGCCAGCCCCGCTCCCGCCAGCCCCGCCGCCAGCACGGTGAGCCCGACCAGCGGCGCCACCGGCGACGAAGGCTCGTCCAGCAGCAGCGCGGGCACGTGCACGAACGGCGACAGCGTCGGCACCACCCCGTCGGCCAGCTCGAACTCCGCCAGCAGGTCCACGGCCAGGAACAGCCCGAGCGCGGTCCAGCTCACCGCCGCCGCCAGCCGGGGCAGCAGCCCGGACAGCAGCGTCGCGATCCCGACGACGGTCCACACCGCCGGCAGGTACGCCAGCGTCGCGACGGTGACCCCGGAGACGTCCCCGCTGGTGAGCCCGGCCGCCGCGCCCAGCATGCCCAGCAGCAGTACGGGGCCGCCGGCGGCGAAGGCGAGGTGGCTCAGCGCCCAGCGCAGCCGGCTGACCGGGGTGGACAGCAGCAGCTCGGCCCGGCCTGCCGCCTCCTCGCCCCGGGCCCGCAGGGCGGACACCAGCGCGGCTGCGGCCACGAGCTGGCTGAGCACGTACATGACGAAGGTGAAGAACACCTCCGAGATGCGGGCGCCCGGCCCGCCGACGGTCGCGGCCAGCTCCTGGAGCTGCGGCGTGTCGAGCTGGGCGTCCAGGCCGCGCGCCGAGACGCCGAGCAGCGCGCCGAGCAGGCCGAAGCCGATGGCGAAGCCGGCGAGGGTGGTGCGGTGCAGCCGCCCGGCCAGCCCGAACGCGCCCGAGGGGCCGCCGCCGGCGGATCCCGGGCGGGCGGGCAGGAGGCCGCCCGCGAGGTCGCGGCGGGTGGACAGCGCGTAGGCGGATGCGACGAGGGCGGCGGTGAAGGCCGCGGCCAGGCTCAGCACCCACCAGTGGTCTCCGGCGTACGGCCTGGTCAGGCGGACCCAGCCGAACGGCGTCAGCCACGCCAGGGCGGGCACGCCGCCGGTGTCCGCCAGCGCCCGCAGCGCGAACAGCAGCCCGCCGGCGGCGACGGCCAGGCCGCGCGCCGTGCCGGACGAGGCGGTGAGCTGCGCGGCGAGCGCGGCCACCGCGGTGAACGCCCAGCCGCCGGCGGCGGTGGACAGCCCGAACAGCAGGGAGGAGCCCGCGGGCAGCCCGGCGGCGACCAGGCCGGGCACCGACAGCAGGCCCAGCAGCAGGTTGGCGGCCAGGACGACGGTGAGCGCGGCGGTCAGCGGGGCGTGGCGGCCGACGACGCCCGAGGAGAGCAGCTCGCGCCGCCCGGTCTCCTCCTCGGCGCGGGTGTGCCGGGTCACCAGCAGGATGCTGACCAGGCCGCCGATCAGGGCGAGGGACGAGCCGAGCGTCCAGGCGGTCAGGCCGCCCACGCTGGCGGCGTAGATGGGGCCGCGGGTGGCGAGCTGGGCCGGGTTGCTCATGGAGGCGGCGGAGAAGGCGTCGCGGGCGGCCTGCCCGGCGTACAGGTCGGTGGTGGCGGCGGCGATGCCGGCGGGGAGCAGCGCGGTGATCGCGATCCACACCGGCAGCAGCACGCGGTCGCGGCGCAGGATCAGCCGGACCAGCGCCAGGGTGCCGGTCATCGGGCGGCCCCCGCGTAGTGCCGCAGGAACAGCTCCTCAAGGGTCGGCGGGCGGGTCGTCAGCGTGCGCACGCCCGCCCCGGCCAGCTCGGCGAGCACGGCGGTGAGGGCGTCGCCGTCCACCTGGAAGTGCGCGCGGGCGCCGTCGAGGGCCAGGTCGTGCACGCCGGGCAGGGTGGCCAGGCCGGGCGCGGGGCCTGCCAGCTCGGCCGTCACTGACGTGCGGGTGAGGTGGCGCAGCCCGGCGAGGCTGCCGGTTTCGACGGTGCGGCCGGCGCGGATGATGCTGACGCGGTCGCACAGCGTCTCCACCTCCGACAGGATGTGGCTGGACAGCAGCACGGTGCGGCCGTCGCGCTTCTCCCGCAGGACGCAGTCGTTGAAGACGGCCTCCATGAGCGGGTCGAGGCCGGAGGTGGGCTCGTCCAGGACCAGCAGCTCGACGTCCGAGGCGAACGCGGCGACCAGCGCGACCTTCTGCCGGTTGCCCTTGGAGTAGGTGCGGCACTTCTTGCGCGGGTCGAGCTCGAAGCGTTCGAGCAGCTCGGCGCGGCGTCTCGGGTCGAGGCCGCCGCGCACTCTGCCCAGCAGGTCGATGACCTCGCCGCCGGTCAGCGACGGCCACAGGGTGACGTCGCCGGGCACGTAGGCGAGCCGCCGGTGCAGCTCGGTGGCGTCGCGCCAGGGGTCGCCGCCGAGCAGCTCCATCCGGCCGCCGTCGGCGCGCATCTGGCCCAGCAGGACGCGGATCGTGGTGGTCTTGCCCGCGCCGTTGGGGCCGAGGAAACCGTGCACCTCGCCGGTGTTGACGGTGAGGTCCAGCCCGTCGAGGGCGCGGGTCCTGCCGAACGTCTTGACCAGGCCGTCGGCGTGCACTGCGGCGTTCATCGTTGCCCTTCGTACTTCTCCAGGCCGGTCCGCGCCTGCTCGAACAGCTCGCGGCCGAGGAACTCGGGTCTGATCAGGTCGAGCTGGGCCTTGCCGACGCGCACGGCGCCTTCCCGGCCGTAGAGGTCGGTGCCGAGGGCGCGGGAGACGTGCTCGTGCAGCACGGTGAGGCCGAGCTTCATCGCGGTCAGGACGGTGGCGCGGGCGCGGTGGTCGGTCCCGTCGGCGGGGTCGTCGCTCGCCAGGTGCTCCTCGGTGACGGTGACGAGGTCGTCGAACATGGCGGCGGCGGCCGGCGAGCCCTCCACGAGGGCGCGGCCGAGGTACTTCATCAGGGGCGGTGCGGTGCGGTGCACGCTGTCGACGAACTCGGGGTTCTCCAGGTTGCGGTCGGTGACGCCGGCGGTGACCTGGGCGCGGATGTAGGTCAGGACGTACTCGTCGCAGGCCAGCCGGAGGGCTTCCTTGGTGCCGAAGTGGTGCTGCACCAGGCCGGGGGAGACCTTGGCGGCTTCGGCGATGCCGCGGATGGTGGTGGCTTTCACCCCCTGCTCGGCGAAGAGCGTCATGGCGGCGTCGCGGATGCGGGCCCGGGTGGTCAGGTCCTCTTCGGAGATTGGTCGCACGACCAGGATTCTATACAGATGTATTGGAGGCGATGCAAGCGTTCAGGGAGCTGCTAGGCGCGTACGCCGACGAGCTTGACCAGGAACCGATCGACCTGCTCCTCCAGCGGCGGCCAAGCCATCGCGGGCTCGTTGACCCGCATCGACACCGCGCCGTGCACCGCCGCCCGCAGGTCGAGCGCGACCTCGGCGGCGTCACCGGCGGGCGCGAGCCCCTCGTCCATGCAGCGCCGCACGGCGGCGGTGGTCCGCACGGCCAGCTCCTGCTTGAACGCCAGGTGCATCCGCTGGTTGATGGTGCTCTCGTGCAGCACCTTGTACAGGCCGGCGTGGTCGCGCACCCACGAGCCGAGGAACAGCAGCCGCGCCCGCAGCCGGGCCACCGCGTCGCCGCCGCCGGCCTCGGCCGCCTCCAGGTCGCGCAGCAGGTCGCGGGTGCACTGTTCCAGGGCGGCGAAGACCAGCGCGTCGCGGTCGGCGAAGTGGATGTAGACGGACGTGGCGGCGATGCCGACCTCGCGGGCGACGGCGCGCAGCGACAGCGCCTCGTCGTCGCGCAGCTCGTCCAGCATCCGCAGGGTGGCGTCGATGATGTCGCGGCGCAGCCGTTCGCCCTGGCCGCGTTTGTTGCGGCCCCGGGTGGACGGGGAGGTCGGATCCATGATCGGCATTGTACGCAACGGCCGTTTCCTCACAGGTGTAGCGCTACGCGCGTCGCGACCGCCTGATCAGGGCCTCCGCGACGGCGAGGTTGACGACCCAGCCGAGCACCTGGCCGGCCGGGATCAGGCCGGGCGCGCGATCGGCGATGGAGGCCGCCGTCACGCCGAACGGGAGCTGCGCCAGCAGCATGAGCGGCACCACGATCCGCGAGGTGACGGCCAGGAACGTCAGCGCGTAGTTGCGCATCATCCACTCCCGGTGCCGGGCGAAGTCGCGGCGAAGCGCCGCCCGGTAGGCCAGAGCGCCCGTGACCAGCCACAACACGGCCGGGATGGTCAGGCCTACCTGCGTGACGAGGCGGCCCGACAGCAGCGCCACCGGGATCCCGGCCAGCGCGGAGGGCAGCACCCCGGCCAGCAGGTAGCAGCGCCCGATCGTGCGGTGGAGCCGCCGCCGCGCCCGTACGGACGGGACGAACTGCAACGGGCCCAGCACGAGCGCGACCAGCGCGGTGAAGACGTGCGTGACCAGCAGCGCGTAGTGCGCGCCGGAGCGCACATCGAGCCTGCTGTCGGCGAGGTCCAGCCCGGCGTACGGGGTGACGAGTACGGCGCCGAACACCACCGCGGCGGCCAGCATCACCCACACCTTGCGCGCACCCCTGGCAGGCCTCACCTTCATGTGATCAGCATGCGGGCGGCGCGGGCGCCGGGAATCAGCCCGGGGTCGACACCCGCGCTACACCTCCCGGCGTACGGCCACCGCGAGCGGCCTGACGGGCGCGCCCGTCGCGCCGACCAGCGGCAGCGGGTTGACGATGAGCAGGACCTCGCGGTGGCCGGCGTCCAGCAGCGGCCACAGCCGCATCGTCTCCACGATGTTGATCCCGGCCTCGACCAGGAGGATCCGGTGCACCGGCAGGGTGGCGTGGCCGCGTCCGGCGGGGATGTGCTCGAAGGCGATGCTCTCGCCGCCCACCAGGCGCGGGCGCCGCTCGGCCAGCCAGCGGCCGGCCGCGGCGCCGGGGCCTGGCGCGCCGCCGGACTGGCCGGTGAACAGCTCGCGCTCGCCCCAGTGCCGTGACCAGCCGGTGCCGATCAGCAGCGCCTCGCCGGGCCGCACCTCCAGCCCGCCGGCGGCCCTGTCCAGGTCGGCGGGGGTGATCTCGTAGCCGGGCGGCAGCGCGGGGACGCCGTGCGCGGCGGCCACGTCGAGCAGCACGGCGCGGCCCACGTATGGGTCGAAGGCGTCGATGCCCAGCTCCGTGAACCCGTGGTGGCCCTGCACCGACGCCGCGTCGAGCCCGCCGTGCAGCCTGCCCTCCTGCGAGACGTGGGCCAGCGCGTCGACGTGGGTGCCCACGTGGCCGCCCGTGACGATCACCTCGTTGGCGGCGGACCCGCCGTCGGGGCGCACCAGGTCGCCGTGGCGGCGCTCCAGCAGCATCCGGAACGGCACATGGTTGGGCGACTGGGGCATGCCGGTGCGCATCGGCTGGGCCAGGTCGAACACCTCGGCTCCGGCCAGCGCCTCCCACGGAACCTCCACGCCACGACATCCCTTCCTGGTGTTCCAATACGAGGAAAGCTGTTCCAAACTGTACGGCAGGAACGCCGCCGAGCAGCAGGGAATCCCATGCCGACGACCGAGCACCCCCGGCGCCGCGGCGCGGACGGCGCCAGCCAGACCGTCGCGACCGTCGAGCGCGCGGCCGACGTGCTGGTGCTGTTCGCCGACCCGGCCGCGCGCACCCTCGGCGTCACCGAGATCGCCGAGCGGCTGGAGCTGTCGAAGGCGGCGGTGCACCGGATCCTGGCGTCGCTGCGGCTGCGCGGCCTGATCGACCTGGACGAGCAGAGCAGGCGCTACTCGCTCGGCCTGACCGCGATGCGGCTCGGGCTGGCCTACCTAGACCGGCTGGACCTGCGCAGGCTGGCCGCGCCCGAGCTGGTCGCGCTGTCCACGGCGCTGTCGGAGACGGCCACGCTGTCGATCCGCACCGGGTACGCGCGCGTCTACGTCGACCAGGCCACCCCCAGCCGGGAGGTGATCATGGCGGTGACGCTGGGCGTGCCGTACCCGCTGCACGCGGGCGCCTCGTCGCGGGCGTTCCTGGCGTACCTGGCGGAAGAGGAGATCGACGACTACTTCGCCACGCAGCCGCTGACCCGCCTGACCGAGCGCACGCCCGTCGAGGAGGCCGCGCTGCGCAGGGAGCTGGCGGCCGTGCGGCGGCGCGGCTACGCCCGTTCGCAGGCCGAGCGGCAGCCGGGCTCCGCGTCCGTCGCCGCGCCGGTGCTCGACCACCACGGGCGGCCGGCCGGGGTGATCAGCGTGTGCGGACCGCTGGAGCGCTTCCGCTCCCAGGAGAAGCGGTGCGTGGCGGCGCTGCTGGAGACCACCCGCCAACTCTCGGCCCGGATGGGCCACACCGCCGCGGAAGGGACACCATGATGCGATACGACCTGCTCGTCAAGGGCGGGACCCTGGTCCTGCCGTACCACGGCGAGGTCCGCGCCGACCTGGCCGTGCGGGACGGCCGGATCGCCGCCCTCGGCGACGGCCTCGACGGCGGCGCGGAGGTGCTCGACGCCACCGGGAAGATCGTCTTACCCGGCGCGGTGGACGCCCACTTCCACCTGGGCATCTACCGCGACCTGGGGGTGGACGCGTTCGAGGAGACGCGATCCTCCCTGGTCGGCGGGGCGACGACGGTGCTGTCCTACTTCAGGACCGGTCAGCACTACCTCGGCAAGACAGGGCCGTACGAGGTGATCCTGCCCGAGGTGCTGGCCGCGGTCGCCGGCCGCGCCTGGACCGACTATGGCTTCCACCTGGCGCCGATGACCTCCGCCCAGATCGACGAGATCCCCGCCCTGGTCGCCGAGCACGGCGTCACCTCGTTCAAGTACTACATGTTCTACAAGGGCTTCGACCTGGCGGCCAACAGCCGCGACGCGCGGGCGTTCACCATGAGCGACGAGTACGACCTCGGCCACCTGTACCTGATCATGGAGAAGCTGGCCGCGACGCAGGCCGCCCACCCCGGCCGGCGGCTGTCGCTGAGCCTGCACTGCGAGCAGTCGGAGCTGATGCGCGTCTTCATCGACCGCGTCCGCGCCGGCGGTGGCCCCCAGAACCTGCGCGCCTACGCCCAGGCCCGCCCGCCGCTGACCGAGCAGCTCGCCATCGCCGAGGCGGCCGTGCTCGCCGGGCACACCGGCGTCGAGGTCAACCTGCTGCACCTGTCGAGCGCCGAGGCGCTGGAGGCGGCCGCCCGCACCCCGGCCAGGCGCGAGACCACCCTGCACCACCTGTGCCTGGACCACGACGACCTGGACGCGCGCGGCGGCCTGGGCGGCAAGGTCAACCCGCCGATCCGCACCCGCGAGCACAACGAGGCGCTGTGGGCGGGCGTGGCGGACGGGCGGATCGACTGGGTGGCCTCCGACCACGCCTGCTGCCTGGAGGAGCACAAGGGCGACGATCTGTGGCCGGCGCGGCCCGGGTTCGGCGGCACGGCGCTGCTGTACCCCGTGCTGTTCTCCGAGGGGCACCTGCGGCGCGGGCTGCCGCTGACCAGGATCGCCGAGGTCGCCGCCGCCGGCCCTGCCCGCGCCTTCAACCTGTGGGGCCGCAAGGGCGGCCTCGGGGTCGGCTTCGACGCCGACCTCACCGTCCTGGACCCGGAGCTGAGCAGGACCGTCAGCACCGACCTGCTGCTGTCGGGGCAGGACCACTGCCCGTTCGAGGGCGTCCGGGTGACCGGCTGGCCGGTGACCACGGTCGTCGGCGGCCGGGTGGCCTTCCACGAGGGCAAGACCGCGGGCGAGCCGTCGGGCTCGTACCTGCACCGCTGAGGGAGTGGAGATGGGCGCGCTGCCCCTGGACGACGTGCGCGTCGTCGAACTCGGCCAGCTCCTGGCCGGCCCGTTCTGCGGGCAACTGCTCGGCGACTTCGGCGCCGAGGTGATCAAGGTGGAGGACCCCGGGCGCGGCGACCCGATGCGCCAGTGGGGCAGGGAGAAGCCGTACGGGCGGTCGTTGTGGTGGCCGGTCGTGGCGCGCAACAAGAAGTCCGTCACCTGCGACCTGCGCACCCCCGAAGGCCAGGACCTGGTCAAACGCCTGCTGGCGGGCGCCGACGTGCTGCTGGAGAACTTCCGGCCCGGCACCCTGGAACGCTGGGGCCTGTCGCCGCAGGAGCTGCACGCGATCAACCCGCGGCTGGTGATCACGCGGGTGACCGGCTTCGGGCAGACCGGCCCGTACGCGCCGCGCGCCGGATACGGGTCGATCGGCGAGGCGATGGGCGGCATCCGCCACGTCACCGGCGACCCCGACAGGCCGCCCTCGCGGGCCGGGATCTCGCTCGGCGACTCCCTGGCCGCCACCCACGCCTGCGTCGGCACCCTGGTCGCGCTGCACCAGCGCGAGCGCAGCGGCCGGGGCCAGGTCGTCGACTCGGCCATCTACGAGGCCGTGCTGGCCATGATGGAGTCGTTGCTGCCCGAATGGCAGCAGGCCTCCTACCAGCGCGAACGCACCGGCCCCGTCCTCCCGAACGTCTCGCCGAGCAACGTGTACCCGACCGCCGACGGCGAGGCCGTCCTCATCGCCGCCAACCAGGACAGCGTCTTCGCCCGCCTGGCCCGCGTCATGGACCGCCCCGAACTGGCCGCCGACCCCCGCTACGCCACCCACGGCGCGCGCGGCGAGCACATGGCGGAGCTGGACGCGCTCGTCGCCGCCTGGACGGCGAGGCTGCCCGCCGAGGACCTGCTGCGCACGCTGCACGAGGGCGGCGTGCCCGCCGGGCGCATCTACACGGCCAAGGACATGTTCGCCGACCCGCACTTCGCCGCCCGCGAGGCCATCGTGCGGGTGCCGCACCCCGAGTTCGGGGAGCTGGCCATGCAGAACGTGGTGCCGAAGCTGTCGGACACCCCCGGCTCGGTCCGCACCGCCGGGCCCGCGCTCGGCCAGCACAACGACGAGGTCTACGGCGGGCTGCTCGGCCTGCCGGAGGAGGAACGGGCCGCGCTGCGCGAGAAGGGGATCATCTGACATGACCGACGACCCCTACGACGGTGTGCTGCCGTTCGGCGAGCGGCCCGCGCTGATCCTCGTGGACCTGATGGCCGCCTACTTCGAGCCGGGCGGCGGCCTCTACGTGGGCTCGCGCGACTGCCTGCGCTCGGCCGCGCGCGTGCTGGCGGCGGCCCGCCGGGCGGGCGTGCCCGTCCTGCACACCCGCGTCGCGCACACCCCCGGCGGCCTGGACGGCGGCCTGTTCTACCGCAAGGCGACGCCGCTGCGCGACCTGCACGGCCCCGCCGGGCGGCTCATGCCCGAGGTCGCGCCGGACGAGGGCGAGGTGGTCATCGTCAAGCAGTACGCCAGCGCGTTCTTCGGCACCACGCTCGCCTCCACCCTCACCGCGCTGCGCGTGGACACCCTGGTCATCGCGGGCGTGTCCACCAGCGGCTGCGTGCGGGCCAGCGCCGTGGACGCCGTCCAGCACGGCTTCGTGCCGATTGTGGTGCGCCAGGCCGTGGGCGACCGCACGGCCGCCTCGCACGAGGCCAGCCTGTACGACATCCAGGCCAAGTACGGCGAGGTGTGGGAGGAACAGGCCGTCCTCGACCGGCTCGACCGGCCCTCACTCGACCGGCCCGAGCCACTCGACCGGCCCCGATCGTGAGGATCACCTACGGCCCGTGGGGGCAGACGCTGGCGGAGCTGGCCGCCGCCGCCCGCGCCGCCGAGCAGGCGGGCGCCGAGGTCGTCTGGGTGCCCGAGCTGCACCGCAGCGCCACCGTCAGCGCCGCCGCCGTCGCCGTCGCGCTGACCCGCGCGGGCGTCGGCACCGCCGTCACGCTCGCCTTCACCCGCAGCCCCATGGTGACCGCGCTGGAGGCGCTCGACCTGGACGAGCTGACCGGCGGACGGCTCGTCCTCGGCCTGGGCACCGGCACCCGGCGGCTCAACGAGACCTGGCACAACGTCGCCTGGGACCGGCCGCTCACCCGGCTGCGCGAGACCGTCGAGGTGATCCGCGCCGTCGTCGCCGGCGGGCCGATGGCGTACGAGGGGGAGTGCCAGCGCCTGCACGCCCCCGGCTTCCTGCGGCCCTACGAGCCGGTCCGCACCCGCGTCCCCATCTACCTGGCCGCCGTCGGGCCGCAGCTCACCAGGCTGGCCGGCCGCATCGGCGACGGCTGGCTCTCCCACGAGCTGTGCTCGCCCGCCTACCTGCGCGAACGCGTCCTGCCGAACCTGCGCGCGGGCCTGGACGGCCGCGACAGGAAGGAGTTCGACGTGGTCGTCTCCGCCTGCTGCTCCCTCGACCCCGACCCGGCCGCCGCCCGCCGCGGCGCAGCCGGCACGCTCGCCTTCTACGCAGGCGTCGCCACCTACCGGGACTTCTTCGCCTTCCACGACCTGGCCGCCGAGCACGCCGCCGCCGTCACCGCCTTCCGCGCAGGCGAGCGGCCCGGCGTGCCGGACCGCATGATCGACCCGCTGGTCCTGGCGGGCACGCCCGACCAGGTGGCCGAGCGGCTGGCCCGCTACGACGGGCTGGCCGACACGGTCAAGCTCACCCCGGCCGCGCACGGCAACCCGCCCGAGCAGATCCGCCGGAACCAGGCCCGCATCATCGAGCTGATCGGACAGTTATGAGACCGCTGCAGGACGTCAGAGTCGTCAGCCTGGAGCAGTACGGCGCCGGACCGTTCGGCAGTGTGCACCTGGCCGACCTCGGCGCCGAGATCATCAAGATCGAGGACCCGCGCGTCGGCGGCGACGTCGGCCGCTATGTTCCTCCTTACGCGGATGAGGAGGACTCGTTGTTCTTCGAGACCTTCAACCGCAACAAGAGATCCATCTCGCTGGACCTGTCCGTCCCGGCCGGCCGCGAGGTCTTCGAGGACCTCGTCCGGCACGGCGACGCCGTCTACTCCAACCTGCGCGGCGACGTGCCCGCCAAGATGCGGCTGCGCTACGCCGACCTCAAGCACCTCAACCCGCGCGTCGTCTGCTGCTCGCTGACCGGCTTCGGCATGACAGGGCCGCGCGCCGCCGAACCCGGCTACGACTACATCCTCCAGGGCCTGGCCGGCTGGATGGACCTGACCGGCGAGCCGTCGGGGCCGCCCGCCAAGTCGGGGCTGTCCCTGGTCGACTACTCCGGCGGGCTCGTCGCCGCCCTCGCGCTGCTGGCCGGGGTGCACGCCGCCCGCCGCGACGGCACCGGCATGGACTGCGACCTGTCCCTGTACGACACCGCCATCGGCATGCTCACCTACGTCGGCACCTGGGCGCTGAACACCTCCTACGTCCCGGCGCGCACCGCCTCCTCGGCCCATCCGTCGCTGGTGCCGTTCCAGAGCTTCGAGGCCGCCGACGGGTGGCTGATCGTGGGGTGCGCCAAGGAGAAGTTCTGGCAGCGGCTGGCCGTCATCCTCGACCGCGAGTCGCCCGGCGACGCCTTCGCCGCCGATCCGCGCTACGCCACCTTCGCCGCGCGCCGCCTGCACGCCGGGGACCTGCTGCCCCGGCTGGCCGCGATCTTCCGTGGCAGGGACGTGGCGTGGTGGCTGGCGGAGCTGCGGGCGGCCGGCATCCCCTGCGGGCCGGTCAACGACGTGCGCCAGGCCCTGCGCGAGCCGCACACCGCCGCCAGGGGGCTGGTCGTGGAGACCGCCCATCCCCGGTACGGGACGGTGCGGCAGCTCGCCTCGCCCGTACGGGTGGGGCAGGAGCCCGTCGAGCACCGGCGGGCGCCGGGGCGGGGGGAGCACACGGAGGAGGTCGTGCGGGGGCTGCTCGGCTACCCGGCGGAACGCTTCGCGGAGCTGCGCGCGGCGGGCGCGTTCGGGGAGAGCCCATGACGGCCGCGAGCGCCGGGCGGGGAGAGCCCATGGCGGCCCCGGGCGGTGCTTCCCCGACCCAGGCCGCCACGCTCGCGTCCTGGGCGCTCGGCCTCACCCTGGACGCGGTTCCCGAGCAGGCCGTGGCGGCGGCGAGCCGGCACCTGATCGACGGGTTCGGCTGCGCCGTCGCCGGACGCCCGCACGCGACGCCCGCCATCGAGGTGGCGCTGGGCCTCGGCGGCCCGCCGCAGGCGACGGTCATCGGAACCCCGCACCGGGTCGGCGCCCCGGCGGCGGCGCTGGCCAACGGCACCCTCGTGCACGCGCTCGACTTCGACGACACCCACGCGGGCGGCCTCGTCCACGCGACCGCGCCGGTGCTGGCCACGGCGTTCGCGGTGGGCGAGGAGACCGCCGCCACCGGCGAGGAGGTGCTGGTGGCGGCGCTGGCCGGATACGAGACGATCTGCCGGCTGGGCGCCGCCGCGCCGCACGGCTTCCACGCGCGCGGCCTGCACGCCACCTCCGTGTGCGGCGTGCTCGCCGCCGCCCTGGTCGCCGCCCGCCTGTACGGGATGACGCCGCCGCAGGCGGTGAACGCGCTCGGCGTCGCGGGCAGCCAGGCGGGCGGGCTGCTGGAGTTCCTCAGCACCGGCGCCGACACCAAACGTCTGCACCCGGGGCTGGCCGCGCACGCCGGGATCCTCGCCGCCCGCCTGGCCAGGGCAGGCGCCACCGGCCCCGGCACGGTGCTGGAAGGCGAGCACGGGCTGTACGGGGCGCTGCTCGGCAAGGCGGGGCTGCGGCCGATGACCGGGCTCGGCGAGGTGTGGGAGGTCACCCGGATCACGGTCAAGCCGTATCCCGCCTGCCAGCTCCTGCACGCCGCCCTCGACGCCGCCGCGACCGTCCACTCCCCGCAGGACGTCGAGAGCGTCGTGGCCGAGGTGCATCCCGACGCGGCGGCCATCGTGTGCGGGCCGGGCAAGGATCGGCCGCGCACGCCGTACGAGGCGAAGTTCAGCCTTCCGTGGAGTGTGGCGGCGATGCTGCTCGACGGCGAGGTGGGCGTGCGCACCTACGAGCGGGTGGACCGGCCGGAGGTGGCGGCGCTGGCCGGGCGGATCACGCACGAGGTGGTCGCCTTCCCCGGCGTCGCCGCCGACCAGCCGGGGCGGCTGCGGGTCAGGTACGCGGACGGCCGAGGGGCGGTCGCGCAGGTGCCGCGCAGCTCGGGCGGGCCCGGTGATCCGGGGATCGACGAGCTGGTCCGGCGCAAGGCGCTGGCCGGTGGGCTGCCCGTCGCGGTGATCGAGCGGCTGCTACGACTGCGGGAGCTGCCCGAGGTGACGACGTTGACGGCCGGGCTCGCGGCCGTACAGGAGGTCTCATGAACGGGTCCGATCGGGAGGCACCAGTGAGCGCGTCCGTCGCGCACGGCACCGTGCGGCTACCCGCGCTGCCCGCCCCCACGGCGGCCGAAGCCTACGCGCTGGCCGCCTCAGCGCTCGCCCAGGCCGGGTTGAGCGGCGACGACGTGGTGCACGTCGTCGAATACGCCACCCCAGGCGGCGAGGCCGGGCGGTCGGCGGGATTCGGCGCGGTGACCGTGTCGCGGGTGCCGGTCGAGCGGCTGATCGCGCCGCACGACCGCATCGCCGTCGAAGTCACCGCCCACCCCGGCGGCGGCCACCGTACATCCACCCCCGCAGGCGTCGTCACGATCGCCGGAGAGATCGTCTACCTCCCGACCACCCTGCCCGCCGACCTGACGGCGCCCTTCCGCGACCAGTACCGCTCCTGCCTCGAAACCGCCGCCGGCCTGCTGGAGGCGGCGGGCACCGGCCTGCACGCCCTGGTCCGCACCACCGACTACACCGCGACCGCCACCCGCGCCGACTACCCCCGCTGCGGACGCCCCCGCAGGGAACTGCTCGGCGGCGGCGAGGGCGGCTACCCCGGCGCGGCCGGCATCCTCGCCGACCACCCGGTGGCCGAGGGGGCGATGGTGTCGCTCGACGCGCTCGCCTCCCTGCGCCCTTTGCGCGGCGTCAACCCCGGCTGGGCCCGCTACGACACGCTCACCTACCAGCCGGGCGTGGCGGCCGGCGACACGCTGTTCATGTCGGGCTTCGGCGCGCTCGACCCGGTCACGCAGCGGGCGGTGTCCGAGGGTGACCTGCTCGCGCAGGCCGGCCACGTCTACACCGCCATCGAGGCGGTGCTGCGGGAGGCAGGGCTGGCGGGCGACGCGGTGGTGCGGCTCGTCGAGTACGTCACGCCCGCCGCCCTGCCCCGCTACCACGAGCTGGACGGGCCGCGCGAACGCCGCTTCCCTCGCGCCCACGCTCTCACCTCGGTGGTCTGCTCGGCCCTGCTGCGCCCGGAGTTCCTCATCGAGGTCGTCCCGACGGCGGTGTTCCCATGAGGATCGACGAGCTGAAGGCGATGGTCGGCCGGGAGGTGACGTACACCGCGCCGGAGGAGCTGGGCCGCGCCGCGCTGCGTTACTTCGCGCAGGCGGTCGGCGACGACAACCCGCTCTACACCGACGACGCCTACGCCCGCGGGCACGGCTACGACGGCGTCGTCGCCCCGCCCACGCTGATCTGCGAGACCAACCAGTACACCGGGCTGCCCAGGGACGCCGACGGCTTCGCCGGCCACTCCTGGCGCCTGGACGTGCCCGGCGCCCGGCTGGTGCGGGGCGGCAACGCCTACGAGTTCCACCAGCCGGTACGCCCCGGCGACGTCATCACGGTCACCTGGCGCGTCCAGGACGTACAGGAGAAGGCGGGCAAGCTCTTCGTGATCTCCCGCGCCACCTACCGCAACCAGCACGGTGACCTGCTGGCGGTCAACGAGGAGACGCTGATATGGATCCCGGCACGCTGATCCCGCCGCTGCGGCGCCGCATCGAGCTGCCCGACATGATCGCCTACGCGGGCGCCACCTGGGACTGGCACCGGCTGCACTACGCCCCCGAGGGCCTGGACCGGCCGGTGGTGGACGGCCAGCTCTTCGGCGCGCTGCTGGCCGAGCAGCTCCAGGACTGGCTGGGCCCGCGAGCCCGCGTCGTCCGGCTGCGTTTCCGGTTCAGGAGCATGGTGTTCGCGGGGGAGACCGTCCGCTGCACCGGCCGGGTCATCGGCCACGACGGCGGGCTGATCACCGTCGAGCAGCAGGTCGAGGTGGTCGGCGACGGCAGGGTGGCGGTCGCGCCCGCCGGGGCGGCGGTGAGGCCGGGATGACGGTCGCCGTCGTGGGCGTGGCCGAGTCCGACCTGGGGGTGACCGGCAAGTCGATCCTGCACCTGCAGGCTCAGGCGATCACCGGGGCGCTGCGGGACGCCGGGCTCCCGCTCGGCGCGATCGACGGCCTGGCCACGGCCGGGGCCTCGCGCTTCTCTGCCGCGCAGGTCGCCGAGTACCTGGGCGTCCAGCCCGCCTGGACCGACTCCACGTTCGCCGGAGGGTCGGCCTTCGAGATGTACGTGGCGCGCGCCGCCCAGGCCATCGAGGCGGGCCAGTGCACCACGGTGCTGATCAGCTACGGCTCGAACCAGCGCAGCGCCCGGTCGCGTTCGCTGGCGGGCGTGGCCGAGCCGCACACGCCGCAGGCCGAGTTCGAGGCGCCGTACGGGCCGCTGTACCCGGTGTCGTACTACGCGATGGCCGCCCAGCGGTACCTGCACGAGCGCGGGGCCCGCCGCGAGGACCTGGCCGAGGTCGCCGTCGCCGCCCGCGAGTGGGCGCTGCTGAACCCGAAGGCCTACCGCCACCGCGCGGGCCCCCTCACCGTGGAGCAGGTGCTCGCCCAGCCGATGATCTCCAGCCCGCTCACCGCCCTCGACTGCTGCCTGGTCACCGACGGCGGCGCCGCCCTCGTCCTCACCACTCTCGAACGCGCCCGCGACCTGCGCCCGGACCCCGTCGTCGTGCTCGGTTACGGCGAGTCCACCACCCACGACGGCATGGCCGCCCCGTCGGACCTGCTGCGCACCGGCACCATCGCGGCGGGCCGGCGCGCCTTCGCCCGCGCGGGGCTCGGGCCGCGCGACGTGGACGTGGCGCAGCTCTACGACTCCTTCACGATCACCGTCCTGCTCACCCTCGAAGGGCTCGGGTTCTGCGGGCCGGGCGAGGCGGGCGACCTCGTCCGGTCGCGGCGGCTGCCGTTCAACACGACGGGGGGCGGGCTGTCGTACTGTCATCCCGGCATGTACGGGCTGCTCCTGCTGGTGGAGGCGGTCCGGCAGGTGCGCGGCGAGTGCGGGCCGCGCCAGGTGCCGGACGCCCGGGTCGCACTCGCGCACGGCGTCGGCGGCATCTTCTCCACGCACGCCACCGTCCTGCTGGGGGCCGACCGGTGAGCGACGAGATCACCGCGCCGTGGTGGGCCGCCGCCCGCGAGGGACGGCTGCTCCTCCAACGCTGTACGGAGTGCGGCCACCTCCAGCACTACCCGCGCGCGTTGTGCACCTCGTGCGGCGGCGGGGAGCTGGGGTGGCGCGAGTCGGCCGGGTTCGGGGTCGTGGACTCCTTCACCGAGGTGCACCGGGCGGCGTCGCCGGGGATGGCGGTGCCTTACGTGGTGGCCAGGGTCAGGCTCGACGAGGGGCCCGTGCTGCTGACCAACCTGGTGGGGGAGGGGCCTTGGTGTTGTGATCAGCGCGTTCGGGTGGCTTGGCGGGACCTGCCGGAGGACGGGCGTCGCCTGCCGGTCTTCGAGAGCCTTCCCGTGGACAGTTGACCGATTCGTCCCCTTGGGTGGTGTGTGAGCGGCTACAGTCGATCTTTCATCGGCAGGTGGACGATCGGGGCGAGAGGTCGCATTGGGCACGCACATGTGGTCCGAGCAGCACGGGCGGCTGCCTGGTGGGCCCGGCGGCGAGTCGTTCGTGGGGCGGGAGGCGGAGCTGGGGCGGCTCGACGCCGCCCTTGCGATGCCCGGCGCCGTGCCGGTGGTCTTGATCGTGGGGGCGGGGGGAGTCGGTAAGACGTCACTCGCCCTGCACTGGGCACACCGCAACGCGGGGCTCTTCCCTGACGGGCAGCTCTACGTGGACCTGCGCGGCTTCGACCCCGTCGCCCCGCCCGTGACGGCGCAGGAGGCGGTGCGCGGCTTCCTCCTCTCCCTCGGCGCCGACCCCCGCACCATCCCCGCCTCGCCGGATGCCCAGGTCGCGTTGTACCGGAGCATGATGAGCGGGCGTCGCATGCTCGTCCTGATCGACGACGCCGCCTCCCCCGGCCACGTCGAGCCGCTGCTGCCCGGCACCGCCTCCTGCCCGGTGATCGTGACCAGCCGCCGGGCGTTCACGAGCAGTCGCGAGTTGCCGCCTCTTGAGGGGCCGCCGTCTGAGGGGCCGCCGTCTGAGGGGCTGGCGCTCGAGGTGCTGCCGCTGGAAGGGCTGAGCGAGCAGGAGGCGTCGCGGCTGCTCGTCCGTACGGTCGGGATGAGCCGGGCGCACGTGGTGCGCGACCTCGTCCCGCACTGCGCCGGACTGCCGCTGACCCTCACCCTCGTGGCCGCCCGCGTCGCGGCCCGGCCGCACCTTCCCCTGGACGCGCTCACGTCCGAACTCCGCGCCGCCGCAACCCGGCAGCCCACCCGCGACCTCACCCCCACCGAGACCGGCCCCAGCGAGATCACCCCCAGCGAGATCGGCCCGAGCCTCCGAGTCGCCTTCGACGCCTCCTGCCTCACCCTCGCCGACGACGCCAAGCGCCTGTTCCTGGCCCTCGGCCCCGCCCCGGTCCCCGACGTCAGCCTCGCCGCCGCCGCGTCGCTGGCCGCCGTCCCCGCCGCGCGCACCCGTACCCTGATGCGCCTGCTGGAGGCCGCCCACCTGGCGACCCAGCACCGACCGGGCCGCTACCGCATGCACGACCTGGCCCGCCGGTACGCGCTCCAGCACGCCGACCCCACCTCCTCGGCCACCGCGCTGCGCCGCCTGACCGACCACTACCTGCACACCGCCCACCGAGGCGAGCTCACCCTGGCTCCGCTGGCCCAGCCGATCTCCATGAACCCCCCGGCGCGCGGCGTGGACCTCACCCCGCTGACCACCGACGACGCCGCCCTCGAGTGGTTCGACGCCGAACACGACTGCCTCCTGACCCTCCTGCGCTGGACCGCCGACCACGACCGCAACGAGGACACCTGGCGGATCGCCTGGTCGATGGACGAGATGCTGCGCCGCCGCGGGCACGTGCACGAGCGCGTCCAGGTCTGGCAGGCCGCCGTGTTCGCCGCGGAACGGCTCGGCGCGGCCGGCGTCCAATGCCTGGCCTACCGCCGCCTCGGCCAGGCGCACGCCCAGGCGGGCGACCACGCCGCCGCGCTGCCCGCCCTCCGCCGCGCGCTGGCCCTCGACGACCACCTGCGCGAACGCCGCCGCCCGGCCCGCTCCACGGCGGTCACCGGCCACCTCGTCGGGTGACCGGGTTCACCGGGGCTCGCCGAACCAGGTGTCCAGAGCGACGGTGAGCGAGGCGCGGTCGTCCCCCGTCCAGGCGATGACGGCGTCGGGACGCAGCAGCAGCGCGTCCATGCCCGTCACGGCGGTTGCCACCTCCACCTCCACCCGGCCGGCCGCGTACCGGGCGAGGTCCCGCGTCCCGGGCGTGAGCAGGAGCAGGCCGCGGCCGGCGCGCATGTGCTCGTGCAGCCGCGACACCGCGCCGCCGCCGGACACCACCTCCAGGTCGGGACAGTGCCGCCCGGCCTGGTCCCGCGCGGGGTAGGGGAGCTCGTAGCGCAGGTTCACCGCGGACAGCAGTTCGGTGAAGTAGCGGTTGACGGCCGGGAGGTCCATCAGCTCCTCGATGACGTCCCGCAGCGCGCCGACGTGCGGGCCGGGCGCCAGCAGCGCGGACTGCGCCCGGGTGTTGCGCAGGACGGCCTCGCCCGCGGGGTGCCGTTCGGTGGTGTAGGTGTCGAGGAGAGTCTCCGGGGTGTCGCCGCGGATGACGGCGGCCAGCTTCCAGCCGAGGTTCATCGCGTCCATCAGGCCGAGGTTCAGGCCCTGGCCTCCGCTGGGGGAGTGCACGTGGGCGGCGTCGCCCGCCAGGAGCACGCGGCCGTGACGGTAGGTGTCGGCCTGGCGTGCCTGGTCGCCGAAGCGGCGGCCGTCGTGGATCTCCTCGATGACCACGTCGGCGCCGGTGACGCGGCGGATCGCGGCGGCCAGCTCACCTGCGGTCACCGGGCGGTGCGGCTCGTCGGCGGTCGGCTCACCGCCGGTCACCGTGCCGCCCGGTCCGCCCGCCGCCACCGTGCTGCCCGGTCCGCCCGCCGCCACCGTGCCGCCCGGCTCGTCGGCCTGCGCGGGCTCGCAGACGCCCGCCATGGTGCCGCCGCGCATGAACGTGCCGCTCTCGTACCGGCCCGCGGCTGGGATGTCGCCGGCGAACCGCACCCGGGCCGCGATCGTCCGCAGCAGCGCCGGGGTTCCGGGGAACGCGAAGCCGGCGAGCTTACGGACCGTGCTCCGGCCACCGTCGCAGCCCACCAGGAAGGGCGCGCGCAGGCGGCGTTCCCCCCGCCCGGTGGCCACGACGACGGCGACCGCACCGCCGTCGTCGTCGAGCGCGACCAGGCGATGCCCGCGCAGAATCGCCACCCCCAGCGCCTCGGCGTGCCCGCTCAGGATCCGCTCCAGCTCCGGCTGCCAGATCTGCGTGCCGGGCCGTCGCCCGTCCGGAACGAGCTTGTGGATGTTCGCGAAGTGCCCGCGGCTGCTCCCGTGGTCCCTGGCGAGATCCCGTGCGCCGCCGGGCTGCGCCTGCTCCAGCAGCGGCCCGAGCCCGCGCCGCCACAGCGCTTCGGTGGCGAGCGGGCCGATGCCGCGCGCCTTCTGCTCCTCGCCGGGCTTGTCCAGCCGTTCGATCACGACCGGACGGACGCCGCCCAGGCGGAGCTCGGCGGCCAGGAGCAACCCCACCGGGCCCGCTCCGACGATGATCACATCAGCGTCCACGACAACGCCTCCTTAACTTGTTAAGGGAGTAGCATGCCTTTAACAAGTTAAGGACGTCAAGGAGTGAACCGATGCCCATCGATGTGCGGACGGCGGTGCGTGCGGCACTGGAACTGGTGGAGGCCGACGGCCTCGACAAGCTCACCGTCAGAGGCCTCGCGACCCGCCTCGGGGTCAAGGCGCCCGCGCTGTACTGGCACTTCAGCGGCAAGCGGGCACTGCTCGACCACATGACCGACGCCATCGTCGCACCGGTGCTCGCCGAACTCCCACCACCCGGCGCGCCCTGGCTGGCGTGGCTGGAGGAGGCAGGGTTCGCCCTGCACGGCGCGCTGCTCAGCCACCGCGACGGGCCACGCATCGCGCTCGGGGCGGACCTGCGGGTGGCGCGGTCGCTGGGGGAGTTCGCCGAGCGCACGGTGGAGGTGCTGCACCGGGCGGGCTATCCGCTCGCCGACGCCACCCGGGCCGCCGGGGTGCTGGTCCACTTCATCCTCGGGCGTGCCGTCGAGGACCAGAGCCGGCCCCATGACCACGATGAGGTCGCTGCCATCGCGGCGATCCCGTTCCCGCTCATGGCGCGAGGGCTGCGGGAGCGTCACACGGCCGGTGCGACGGTGGCCGACGACTTCCGCTACGCGCTGGGCGTCCTGCTGGCCGGCCTCGCCGCGACCCGTCCCGCCTGACGTCCGGCTACGACGCCCGCACGGCCCGCGCCAGGACGTCGTCCGCCGTGCCCCCCGCCCCCAGCTTCCGCACCGCCTCCGCCAACTCGCCCACCCGATCCTCCGGCAGCGCCCGGCCCGCGTTGGAGCGGAACTTCGTCTCCAGCTCCGCCGCCGACAGCGGATGCTCCGGCCCGCCACGCGAGGAGTCCACCCGATGCTCCAGCGTCGAGCCGTCACGCAGCCGCACCCGCACCACCGCCGCGAACGCCGTCGGGAAGATCTCCGAGGCCCGCTCGTCGGCCACGCACCGCACCCGCCCCGCCAGCTCCAGCCGCGCAGGCTCCAGCGCGGCGAAGTCCTCCAGCGCCAGCCCGAGCCCGCCCCCGCCCAGCAGCGCGGCGGCCACCGTGTAAGGGGCGGAGAACTTCGCGTGGTACGGCGAGCGCGGCCGGACCTTCTCCTCCCACGGCTCCGCGATCGTCCGCAACACCGGCGCGGGCACCCCCACTTCGATCTCCGCGATCTCGGCGATCCGCGCCGGACCCAGCCCGCCGCGCCGCAACGCCAGCGCGCAGTCGATGACCGGGTGGGTGAAATGGTTGGTCGGGTACGGCTTGTACACGGTACGCAGCAGCTCCCACCGCTCACCCAGCCCCGACAGCAGCGCCTCGGCGTCGTACCGGCCGCCCAGCCACGCCTGGAAGAACCCGAACCGCCCCTCCAGCACCGTCGGCGGCCCCGTCAGCCCCTCGGCGGCCAGCACCGCCGCCGACACCCCGGCGTGCGCGGCCCAGCCGCAGTGCACCCGCTTGACCGTCCCGCCCGTGCGGTTGGCCTCGATCAGCCCGGCGCCCATCGACGCCGCCACCCCTACCGCGTCCGCGATTCCCTCGGCCGTCAACCCGAACAGCAGCCCGGCGGCGACGGCGGCGCCGAGGGTGCCGCAGATGGAGGTGGCGTGCTGGCCCTGCTCGAAGAAGCGCGAGTTGCGCTCCTGCGGCAGGTAGGACGCCATGCCGAGCCGCCCGCACACCTCCACGCCCGCCGCCACCGCCGCGATCAGCTCACCCCCGGACGGACCGAACCCCGCCGCGATCGGTTCCGCTCCGGACGGGTGCGCTCCGGGAGGGTACGTCCCGGATAGGTGCGCTCCGGGAGGGTGCGCACCGGGAAAGGGCGCCTTGGACGGGCGTGTGTTCTGGGGTGTTGCCGGTGCCGCGCGGAAGGCGCCCATGCTCTGGGCCGCCGCCAGTGCCGCCGGTATCACGGACGCGCTCGGGTGCAGCACGGACGGCAGGTGCGTGTCGTCGAAGTCGAGCGCGTGCGCGAGGGTGCCGTTGACGAGCGCCGCCGACGGGGCGGGCAGCCGGTCACCGCTCCCGATCGCGGTCGCCTCGCCGCTGCCGCCCCACCGCCGCACGGCGCGCAGCACCGCAGGGGCGGCGTCGCCGTCCGGGTCGGCGTAGGCGGCCAGGCAGTTGCCGAGCACGTCGAGCACCCGGCCCGGCACGTCCTCACGCACCGCCGCCGGCAGCTCCCCGTCCCTGCACGCGACCGCGAACTCGGCCAGCCGCCGCACGTACGTCATCCGTTCTCCTCACATGCCGTCGCCGTCCCATCGTCCGCGGGAACGGCTGCGTACCGGAAGGGTGGAGATGATGGGGGCGGGCACCGGGTCGCCCGGCTTCCAGGGGCGGCCCTGGCCCCAGTTGTGCGAGTCGCGTTCGTGCGCGTGCTCCAGCTCGGCCGGACCCGCACCCCACTCCCCGCGCGCGTGCGCAGCCTCGTGCGAGTGCCCGGGTCCGTGCGTGTGCTCATGCCCGTGCGAGTGCGAGTGCCCGTGGTCGGCGTGGCCGCCCTGGAGGCGGGCGGCGTCCATGGCCTTGGCGATGGCCACCAGGCTAGGGTCGGGGCCGTGGCCGGGCGGGAACCAGTCGGAGTCCGTCGCCCCCTGCGAGCGCGCGAAGCCCAGCGACGCGTTCAGCAACTCCCGATCGTGGTCACTGCGCCGCGTGGACCCCCGTCCGAGGTCGTGCGCCGACTGGGAGAAGCGCGTGCGCCCCTCGCCCGGCCCCCAGTTGATGGACTCGCCGCCCCACCGCACCCAGGAGTTCTCGGTGTACCAGTTGTACAGCTCGCCGTCGGAGCGCAGCAGCCACGTGGCGCCGCCCTCCAGGGAGGTGAAGTGGCCGTGCTTGACGCGGGCGGGACGGAAGAAGTACGTCCCCAGATCCAGCGTGCCGAAGTTGTACTCCATCAACCCCTGCACCGTGTACGCCTCCTCGTAGCAGGGATGGTGCGCCAGCCGGTGATCGGCCCACCCCTCCTGCGCGTGCACGAGCCGCGTGTAGAACCCGGTGACCGGATCGACGTGCAGGTACTTGATGAACAGGCCGGGCATCGGCCCGGGGTTGGGCACCGCGTCCCAGGTCATCGCGGCGGAGTCGACGACGATGACGTCCTCGCGGGCGCCCTCCCAGCGGGGCGCGCCGGGGCCGTCCACCGGGTCGAAGCCGGCGTCGCCGTACTCCCTGTAGTGCAGCACCTTGGTGCCCTCAGCGAACGTGACCGCGTCGGCCGGCACCCCCTTGGGCAGGTACAGGTAGCCGCCCGCGCCGATGCGCCGCCCCCCGTACGTCATGGAGCCGTCCAGCACGTAGAACTCGGTGGTGGCGTGGTGGATGCCGGGGCCGCGGCCCCAGCGGGTGTGGAAGTCCACGCGCAGGGAGCAGGAGCCGTCCTCCTCGTCCACCGACAGCCGCCGCTCGCTGGCGCGGCCCTCGCCGCCGGCCAGTTCGGCGGCGTGCCAGATGTAGTCGTCCTCGTGGATCACTTCAACGTGGGGGCGCATGCCTCTCCTTCAACGCGCGCTTGAGAATCTTGCCCGCGGCGTTCCTCGGTAACGCCTCGACCAGCTCCACCGTCCGCGGCACCTTGGGCCCGCCCAGCCGGGTACGGCAGTGCGCGACCAGCGCCGCAGGCTCCAGCCGGGCGCCGGGCAGGGCGACCACGAACGCGGTGACCCGTTCGCCCCACCGCTCGTCAGGCAGGCCGACCACCGCCGCCTCCGCCACGCCCGGGAAAGCGGCCAGAACCTCCTCGACCTCGCGCGGCGCGATGTTCACGCCACCCGAGATGATCATGTCCTTCTTGCGGTCGACGACGTAGACGAAGCCCTCGTCGTCGCGTTCGACGATGTCGCCGCTGGTCAGGAACCCGTCGGGGGTGGTGCAGGCGGCGGTCGCCGCGGGGTCGCGGAGGTAGCCGTTCATCAGGAACGGGGAGCGGCTGAACAGCTCGCCGCGCGAGGCCGGGTTGCCGTCGCCGTCCACGATCCTGATCTCGGTCATGAACCAGGGGCGGCCGACGGAGCCGAGCTTGCGGCGGGCGTCCGGGGGCCGGCAGTCGGTGACGATGCCCGCCTCCGTGGAGCCGTACAGCTCGTGCACGCCGACGCCGGGGAACGCGTCCAGCACCCACTCCTTGAGCGGCCCCGGCAGCGCCGCCGCGTTGAAGAACAGGGTGTCGAGCGAGGACAGGTCGTGCGCGCGCAGCGCGGCGGGGCCGAGCGCGCGCAGCATGTGGGCGTGCGTGGGGACGAGGAACACCGACTGGGCGCGCTCCCGCTCGATCATCGCCAGGAGCCGCTCCGGGTCCCAGGACCGCAGCATCGCCACGGTGCCGCCCGTGCAGAGCGGCGCGTAGCCGAACGCGAAACCCGCGCCGTGGTACATGGGGGCCACCGCGATCGTCCGGCGGCCCGGGCCCAAGCCCCACTCCAGGGCGGAGGCGTAGAAGGTGAGGCAGCGGGAGCGGTGGCTGATCACCACGCCCTTGGGGCTGCCGGTGGTGCCCGAGGTGTAGGCGACGCAGAACGGGTCGAGGTCGCCGGCGGCGATCCGCGGGTCGGCGGCCCCCGCCGTGGCCAGGGCCGCCTCGTACGACGGGCCGAGGCCCGCGCCGCCCAGGCACCACGTCACGGGCGGCATCGTGAGGCCTTCGAGGGCGGTGGCGTGCGCCTGGTCGGCGATGAGGGCCCGGGCGGTGGAGTGGCCCAGCACGTACGCGGTCTCCGGAGGTGTGGAGCGGGGGTTGAGCGGGACCATCACCAGGCCCGCCTTCGCGATGCCCGCCGCGACCTCCGGATATTCGAGGCGGTTGCCCAGCAGGACCGCCACCCGCTCGCCCCTGCGCAGTCCGGCGGCCAGCAGGGCGGTGGCCAGGCGGCTCGAACGGTCGTCGAGGCCGCGGTAGGTCAGCCGCCGGTCGCCGTCCACCACGGCCACGACGTCGGGGGAGGCGGCGGCCACCTCGCGGATGCCGCCCGCGATCGAGAGCCGCACCGTCACCCGACGGCCCCCCGCCCAAAACCCGCCCCCCGTTGCCCCGCTCGCGCCTCCCACGCCTGCCCGGCCTCGGGCTCCGGGGCGTGCCCCGCCCCTGGCCCCCGTGCCTGCCCTGGCCCGGAGCCGTGCTGCGCAGGAGCGGCGCCGTGCGCGTGCTGCGATGGCGGGGTGCCTTGCGCGTGCTGTGTTGGGACGGTGCCTTGCGCGTGGTGCGACGGCGGGGTGCCTTGCGCGTGCTGTGTTGGGACGCTGCCTTGCGTGTGGTGCGACGGCGGAGCGGCCGTGGCCGTGGGGGGTGGGAAGTCGCCCGCGCGGCCGAGCAGCGCCGGAACCTGCCTCCCGAGCCGTTCCCCGACGAAGGACGCGGCGCTGACCAGCCGATCGACCCGCACCCCCGTCCCCACCCCGGACCTGCGCAACGCGTACGCCAGATCCTCGGTGGCGATGTTCCCGGTGGCGGTGGGCGCGAACGGGCACCCGCCGATCCCGCCGCTGCTGGCGTCCAGCGCGGAAGCCCCCGCCTCCACGGCGGCCAGCGCGTTGGCGTAGCCGGTGTTGCGGGTGTTGTGGAAGTGGAACCGCAACGGCAGCGAGGTGCGCTCCCGCACGGCGGCCACCAGCCGCCGGACGTCCGCGGGAACCCCCACCCCGATGGTGTCGGCGAGCGCGATCTCGTCCGCCCCCGACTCGGCGCACCGCCACGCCAGCTCGGCCACGTGCTCGGCGGGGACCTCTCCCTCGAAGGGGCAGCCGAAGGCGGCCCCGATGGTGGCGGTCACCCGCACCCCGCAGGCGCGGGCGGCGATGGCGGAGAAGGAGGTCAGGGCCTCGGCGACGGTCATGTTCTGGTTGCGCAGGGAGAAGGTCCCGGTGGCGACCAGGACGACGTTCACCTCGTTCACGCCCGCGCCGAGCGCCCGGTCGAGGCCGCGCGCGTTGAGCACGAGCCCGATGTACGACAGGCCGTCGCGCCTGGGCACCCTGGCCATCACCTGTTCGGCGTCGGCCAGCTGCGGGACCAGGCGCGGGTGGGCGAAGCTGACCGCCTCGATCCTGGTGAGCCCCGCCCCGGCCAGGGCCTCGAGGTAGGCGACCTTGTCGTCGGTGCCGAGCAGGACCGGCTCGTTCTGCAGCCCGTCGCGCGGCCCGACCTCCACCACGGTCACCGAGCTCATGTGCCGCGCACCGACACGACGGTGACGCCGTCGTCGGAGGCGTCGCCGAAGCCGTACACGTAGGCAGCGGCGAGCGCGTCGCCCAGCGAGGCGCGCAGGAACAGCGCGCTCCACCTGGCGGCGGCGTCGATGCCGGCGTCCTGCGCGACGGTCTGCGCGGAGGGGTCGGGCAGGGCGCCCGCGGGCGTCTGCGTGTCGGTGACGCCGTAGTGGTTGGCGCCGTGCACGGTGACGTACGCCTTCGGCGGCGACGACAGCCCGTCGTAGGTGGCGCGCGCGGCGGCGGGCGGGTTGACGCCGTCCACCTTGCCCTGGACGAGCGCGACGGGCACCCCGGCGTTGGCCACGGGCACCACGGGGCCGCCCTGCGTGGCGGTGGCGGCGCCGTAGAAGGCGGCGGCGCGCAGCGCGGCGGGCCGCTGGTAGACGGGGCCGAAGCAGAACGGCGGCACGCACGCGTTCCCGACGGCGAACAGCCCGGCCGCGGCCCCGAAGGAGTGCCCGAGCAGCACCAGCCGGTCGGCGTCGAGCCGTCCGGCGAGCGGCGAGCCCGCGCGCGCGTTCTCCTGCGCGGCCCACGTCACGGTGGCGGCGAGCTGCGCGCTCTCCGGGTACAGCCCGCTGACCGGCCCGACGGCCCGCCGGTGGTCGGGCACCGCGACGGCGAAGCCGAACCCGGCGACCGTCCTGGCGAAGCCGCCGTAGCTCTCCCTGGGCACGTTCCCGCCCTGCAGCAGCAGCGCGACGGGCAGCTCGGTCCTGCCGGGCGGCAGGTAGACGGTCGCGGGGTCCGCGCCGATCTGGATCTCGTACGCGCTCACCCACGCGGGCGCGGCCCCGGCGGGGGAGGCGGGGACGACGAGGGCGGCGGCGGCGAGGGCGACGGCGGCGATCAGCCGCCTCACTGAAGTGGCGATGGCTTCTCTCCTGTCAGTTCGGAGCGGTCGTCGGCGGGGACGTCCTCCCGCGTCAGCCGCAGGACGGCCACGGCGAAGGCCGTCCAGGTGAGCGTGTTGAGCGTCTCCTCCACCCACTGCAGGGCGATGGTCTGCTCGGGGCGTGAGGCGAGCAGCCCCATGACGTACGTGCCGAGCAGGTTGAAGCCGAACAGCGCCCGCCCGGCGGGCTGCCGGGACAGCAGGAGCAGCCGCACCCCGAGGATCGTGGCGCAGACGGTGGTCACGATCAGCAGCGGCCAGGTGGCGCCGCTGGCGAGCGCACCCGCGACGCCCGCCAGAGCGAAGCCGCCCAGCGCCCAGAACGGCGGCCCAGGTCTGCGGACGGTCAGCACCGCCCACGCCAGCAGCGCGAACCCCGGCCCGAACAGGTAGAACTGCACCCCGGCCAGCCAGGCCACGTCCGGCCCGCCCGCCGCCACCAGCAGCTTCCACACCGCCTTGAGCAGCCCGCCGAGCACCACCAGCACACCCCCGGCCAGCGCCGCCCGCCCGGCGAGCGGCCCGGCGGCGCGGGCGGTGTACGGCACGAGCAGCGCGATCCCGGCCGCCATCGCCAGCACGGGCAGGAAGTCGACGAGCGCGAGAGCCAGCGGGTAGTCCATGTTCAGTGCTCCCGTAACAGGCTGCCGGCGCCGTGCACCCGGTCGTCGATGCCGTTCTCGCGCAGGGCCATCCACCAGGTGGCGGCGTTGATGGCGATGACGGGCAGGCCGAGCCAGCGCTCCGCCTCGTCGGCCAGGCCGACCATCGACAGGTTGGTGCCGCACTGCACGACCGCGTCGGCGCCGGTGGCGACCTCCTTGACGGCCTCGCGCAGCTCCGCCTCGGTGACGTGCGCGATCGACACCGCCGTGGGGCACTTCAGCCCCTTGATGGCGATCACCTCGAAGCCGATCTCGGAGAAGAACCGCACCACGTTCTCGTCGCCGACCGGCTGGTAGGGGGTGACGACGCCGATGCGGCGCGCCCCGTACAGCCGCAGCGCCCGCTCGCACGCCTCGGCGCCGGTGGCGACCTCCAGGCCGGTCAGGCCACGGATCTGCCGGACGAACTGCCGGTTCCCCTCGGCGCCGCCCCAGAACGTCTCGGCCGACATGCCCATCACCATGTAGTCGGGCTCGCAGGTGAGCACCCGCTCGCAGGCCGCGCCGATCTCGGCGCGGATCTGCTCCAGCAGCCGCTCCATGCCCTCGTCGCCGGCCATGCTCTGGTCGCGGATGTGGATGCGGCTGAAGTGCGCCGTCACGCCCGGCACGGTCATGCGGTAGAAGTCGGGCTCGACGATGGTGTTCGTGGACGGGGCGAGCACGCCGAACTTGCGGCGCCAGCCGAGCGCGTCGGTCATGGCAGCACCTTCCGATCGGTGAACGGGGCCAGCGCGCGCCGCGAGCGCGGCTTCAGGTCGCGCGGCAGCAGGACGGTGACCATGTCAGCACCCCGTGCAGGACGGTGACCATGTCAGCACCCCGTGCAGGACGGCGGCGAGCGCGTTGCCCTCGAACAGTTCGTAGGCCACGGCCAGGGTGGTGCCCGCGCCCATGCCGGGCGTGGCGTCCATCATGAACTCGCGCCCGGCCAGCCGCGTCCCGTCCGCGAAGTGCAGGCTGGGGTAGCTCGCCCGCCCGTACGCCTGCGCGTTGCCCCACGCGCCAGGCCCCTCACAGAAGGAGCGGAACCCGTCCCTGCGCACCTCCACGGTGTGGCGGCGCTCCAGCGCGCCCGTCCAGGTGACGTGGTGGCGGGTCCTGAGCAGGTCGATCGGCTTCAGCTCGACGGTGACCCGCACGGTGCCCCGCGGCTTGCGGTCCGGGCCGAACACTTCGCAGTCGCCGCCGTACGCGCCGGCGTCCTTCGTGGGCAGGATGAACGGCACCGGCCCGTTGACGGTCTCGTCGCGCAGCCAGCCGGCGACCTGGGCGGGGTCGCGCGTGTAAAGGCCGTTGAAGCAGCCCACCACGGCCGGGCCCTGGAACAGCAGCGACGAGTACACCTGGGTGTCGCCGATCGTCTGGTTCCAGGTGTTGAGGTCCACCTGCCAGCCGGGCCCGTAGTAGCGGGCGTCCACGAAGCCCCCGTACGGGGTGCCCGCGCCGTAGAAGTCGGGGCCCGTGTAGAGGCGGTCGCCGCCCGCGTCGGTCACGCCGAACGCGAACGGCGCGCCCAGCTTGAACCGGCCGGCCAGCGGGCCGCCGCCCTCCAGGCCGCCGTCCATGAAGTACGTGACCGTACCGTCGTCGAACACCGAGGAGCGGCGGATGTCCTCGTACCCCCGCCAGGCGCCGGTGGCGTCGAACAGGGACGGGCGGCCGTGCCATTCGCCCTGGATGCGCTGCTGCCACTCGCTCGGCCCGCTCATGACAGTAACTCCCCGCGCACGCGCTCGGCCTGCTCCTCGCCCAGCAGCCTGGTCACCTGGTGCCAGACGGGGTCCACCTCGGGGGAGAACAGGTTCGCCCTGCTGGCGCGGTCGCGGGCGGCCGGGTCCTCGCCGGCCGGCGGGACGCCCGAGGCCAGCAGGCGCAGCCAGTGGTCGAGGTAGGTGTCCACGGTGGGGCCGAGCTTGGCGAACGCCTCCTCGGTGGCGCGGCAGACCAGCATCCAGGGCGACATCATGGCCCGCTGCCGGGGGCCGACCGCCGCCGGCGACAGGCCGTCCAGGCGCCAGGCGCTCTCCAGCGGCTCGGTGAGCGGCAGGAAGCAGGCGTCGAGGTAGTCGAGGTGGACGGCGAGATCGGCGCGGGGGATCAGGTCCAGGTGCATGGCGTGGTGGTCGGCCGAGGCGACCGCGTCCAGCGTGAAGTGCGGGACGGCGGAGCCGGGGCGGGTGAACGCGAAGATCATGTGGCTGTCCAGGCCGATCGGCGGCACCACCAGCGACACCGCGACGACTTTGTCCACGTCCGGCTCGGCGGCCGGGCGCAGGACGCGCAGGCGGCCGACCGGCGCGGGCGACATCGGCGAGGACAGCGGCAGGTCCTCGGCCACCCGCAGGCCCAGCGCGGCGGCCAGGCGGTCCAGGGTGTGCTCGCTCAGCGTGGCGGGCAGGCTCACGGCTGTTCCTCCTCGGATTCGGCGCCGGTGCCGCGGGTCTTGTGCACCCAGGCGCGGGCCAGCTCGGGGTTCTCTCGGCGGGCCGGAGAGGGGATGACGGTGGCCTGGCGGCGCGGCACGTCGCCCGTCACCACGTCGTCGCCGCCCACCCACCAGCCGTCCTTGATGAGCTGCTCGCGCCGCCGCCGGTAGGCGACCTGGAGGGCGTCGCTGCGGATGTGCAGCTCCGCCGACAGGTCGAACGGCAGCAGCTCGGGCCGTTGCGACTCCACCACCGGGCGGTCCTGCTCGAAGATCCGGCCGATGCGTTTGAGCGCGTTGCCGTCGGCCCACCTGCCGGTGAAGAAGTTCCGGTAGCCGACGATCTTGACCTGGGTGCGGCCCTGCGTGAGCGGGATGTTGTGGTCGTACAGGATGAGGTCGCCGAACGGCAGCCGCACGTGCAGCTTGACGATGTTCGGCAGGTACCAGCCGTTGGTGACCACCACGTGCTCGGGCCGCACCCCCGAGCGCAGCAGCCCCCACAGGCCCTTCGGCGGCGGCGGGCTGAGCAGGATGTCGGCCTCCGCCTGCCACTCGTCCTGCGTCACCTCGAAGTCGGGGATCTCCGGCCGGTCCGGGTTGCCGAACGCGGTGCCGTGCACGAACGGCGTGTGCGCGGCGTCCACGACGTTCTCCATCGTGCGCTCGTAGTTCGCCTCCACCGTCGTCTCCCAGTAGACGGCGCGGAAGGCCGGGTCGTCGTGCTCGGGGAAGTGCGGCATCGGCGGGCGCCGCTCCTCGGGCAGGTCGCCCAGGAACGCCCAGACCAGGCCGTAACGCTCCACGCTCGGATAGGCGTCCACCCGCGCCTTCTTCGGGATGCCGCGCCCCGGCGGGTTGGCCGGGATCTTCACGCAGGTGCCGTCCGGCTCGTACTCCCAGCCGTGGTACGGGCACGCGATCCGGTCCTCGCCGGCCAGCGTGCCCATCGACAGGGCGCCGCCCCGGTGCACGCACAGGTCCGACAGCACGGCCACCTGCCCGTCGCGGCGCCGCCACAGGACGAAGTCCTGGCCGAGACACCTCACCTTGCGCGGCCTGCGTTCCACGGCATGGCCGAACTCGAGGGCGTACCAGAAGTTCTTAAGCATGGCTCCTCCTGAGGTCGAGCCCGTCCAGCACCGCGCGCGCCCGCGCGTCACCGTGCAGGTGGGCGCGCAGGAAGGAGGTGATCAGCCTGGCCAGCTCGGGGCGGCGGTCGGCGGTGGCGGGCAGGTCGAGGAAGGCGCGCGCCGCCGTGGGATCCACGGGGTCGGCGACGGCGAAGTGGTTGGCGCCCTCCAGGACGGCCAGCAGGTGCTCGCCGCCGCTCAGAGCCTCCTCGAAGGTACGGGTGACCGGGTCGTGGCCGTGGCCCTCCTGGCCGTAGCGGTCGGCGCTGCCCGAGATCACGCCGTCGCGGGTGCCGACCGACAGCAGGACGGGGCAGTCCACCTGGGCGGGCAGGACGGTTCCCGGCGGCCAGCCGAGCATGGTCGCCACCATGGTGTGCGCGCCGTACGCGAACACCGCCCGCACCTGCGGGAAGTGGCGGGCCGACTGCAGCACCACCGACCCGCCCGCCGAATGCCCGCCCAGCGCCACCGTGCCGAGGTCGAGCACCCCCTTCAGCAGCTCGATCCCGGCCAGCGACTCCAGCACCGCGCCGATGGCGGGGCAGGTCGGGCGGGTGCCGTACGCGGCCGGCGCGGCGGCGCCGAGGTCCACGCCGGGGGTCAGGCCGTGCTCGCCGCCGAACAGCTCGCCCACCCGGTCGAACGTCACGCAGACGAAGCCGGCGCTCGCGATCTCGACGGCCAGCCAGCGGTAGGCGTCCTGGCCGACGTTGATGCCCGAGACGAACAGCACCACCGGGTACGGGCCGCTGTGCGGGGGGAAGACGCCGGTCAGGCGGTCGCCGCCGGGGGCGGCGGGGTAGTGGACCTTGAGGTGGGCGGTGTCGAAGGGCGGCTCGCCGCCGGTCTTGGCGGCCCACCACAACGACCGCACCACCGGCTCGGACGCCGTCATGAGGGCCTCGGCAGGGTGCGGTCGCCGCCCCACAAGCCCCGCACCAGGCGGTCCGTCAGCTCCTGCCCGAAGTAACGCACGCCCATCACGTTGGCCGGGTCACGCTCGGCGATGTTGCGGCGCACCGCCAGATCGGCCGCCGCCAGCGCCGCCCGCTCGCCCTCCGGCACCGGCTCCGCCTCGTCCACCCACTCCAGCCACCGCCCGACCCGGGCGTGCAGCAGGTCCCGCACGATGTCGAGGTTCCCGGGGGAGCGGGGGAAGGAGTAGCAGTAGGCGTTCGGCGACAGGCTGGCGCGGATGAACCCGGCCCGGCTGGTGAACCAGGCGAAGTCCGGGTTCTCCTCCTTGAACGCCAGCCACTGCGCGTCCAGCGGCGCGTAGTAGCGGTCGAAGTGCCCGCCGTCGGCCGTGAGGCTCGCCCGGGGGATGAAGTCCTGGTAGAACCAGCCCTCCGGCCAGACGAGCAGTGCGATGCCGAGGTGCGGCACCCGGATGTGCGGGCCGAGCCAGGCGGTCAGGTGCAGGTTGGCGAAGCTCGCCGCCGGGTTGCCCAGCCAGGAGTGCACCAGCCAGTCGATCTCCGGCCCCGCGTAGGCGTCCAGCCGCCCGCCGGGGCCGTCCGGATGCGTGCCGTACGCGCCCGGCGAGCCCGGGTCGGCGCTCAGCTCGAACCTGGCGTCGATCCTGGCCTTGAGCTCTTCGAGGATGCCCTTGAGCCGCTCGAACGTCTCGGTGACGTCGATCACGGGCGACTCGTCGAGCATCTGCTCCACGTGCTGCAGGGTCTCTTTCACGGGGGTTCCTTCGCTGGGTCCTGCCACGAGTGCGCCCGCCAGCCGCCACGGCCGGCCCGCGACCAGGTCGGTGCCGCGCGAGACGAGCCGGTTGACGCTCTGGGCGGGGTGAACCGTGCCCTGGACGAGCAGATCCGCGTTCTTGACATGAGTCACCATGGGGTGACTGATCTGCCCCGTGAACGGGCCCTGCCACCTGGTCCACAGGGTGAAGTCGGCGGGCAGGGCGAGGATCGCCCCGGCCAGGCCGCCGGGGCCGTCCTGGCCGGCGGCGACGATGTTGAGCCGGTTCTCCGCCGAGCGTTCCAGGAGGCCGAGGCGCAGCTCCCAGGGCTCGGCCGGGGTGAACGGCACGGCCACCACGTCGGCATCGGCCAGGGCGGCGAGCCTGAACTCCTCGGGGTGCCGCGCCGCGCTCCCCGTGATCACGGCCAGCCTGCCCCAGGGCAGGTCGTAGACGCCATCGGCCTGCTGGATCGCTCCGTCGGCCCCCACCAGGACGCCCGCGCCGGTGACGACGTGCGCGTCCGTCCCCTTCACCGCGTCCGCGGCCTCCTCCACCGTCACCTTCGAGCCCTCGGGCAGCACCACCAGCCGGGCTCCTCCATCCACGGCCCGCCGCACCAGCCCGGCATCCCCCCGCACCACCGCGACCGGAAGCGCGGGAGCCCCCGGCGGGCCGGTGCGCTCGCGGCCGGGCGCGGCGAGCGGCAGGTACCGGCCCGGCCGCCGGGTGGCGAAGTGACGGGCCCGCCCGGCGTCGGCGGCAGGCGGGTCGATGTCGGCGACGACCACCGCCTCACCGGTACGCGGCCCCCGCGCCATCACGGTGCCGTCCGGCGCGACGACCTGGCTCTCGCCGGCCCCGTGCAGCCACTCGACCGGCACCCCGAGCCCGGCGCTCACCTCGGCCAGCCGATCGGCCGGGATCAGCGGCCCCACCTTGTTGGCGGCGACCACCCACACCTTGTTCTCCGCCGCCCGGACGGGCACGTGCAGGGCGGCCTCGTCCACGGCGAAGGAGTTGAGGCTGTTGAGCAGCACCTGCGCGCCGCGCAGCGCCAGCCCGCGGGTGACCTCGCAGATCACGCCCTCCATGCAGGCGTACATGCCGAGCCGCCCCACCGCCGTCCGCACCACGGGCCCGGCCGTGTCGCCCGGGTCGAGGTGGTCGTTCTCCGCGCCCATCAGCACCTGCTTGTCGGCCTCGCCGAGCAGCTCGCCGCCGGGGCCGTAGAGCAGGGACGCGCCGGTGGTGCGGCCGTCCCGGCGGGCCAGGGTGACGCCGAGCTTGACGTGGGCGCGGTGGCGGGCGGCCCGCGCGGCGATCGCGGTGAGGAACGCGTCGCCGTGCCGGCAGGCCAGCGCGCGGGCGTGCTCGCGGCTCTCGTACCAGGACAGGTGGTTGCAGAACTCGGGCAGCACGATCAGCTCGGCGCCCTGGCCGGCGGCGGCGTCGATCAGGCGCAGCCCGGCCGCGAGGTTGGCCTGCGGATCCGTGCCGACTTCGTACTGCACCGCGGCGACGCGCACCAACGCGGCCTCCTGTTACCTCTGGAGAAACGCTGTTTCCAACAAGTAGGATCTCGCGAACCATACGCGAATGTCCAGAGGAGGCGGCCCGTGCTGACCCACGTGGTGCTGATGAAGTTCGCCGACCCCGGCGACGCGGCCAGGGCCAAGGAACTGCTCGAAGGGCTGCGGGGGCGGGTCGAGCAGATCAAGGAGCTGACGGTCGGCCTGGACGTGGTCGGGTCGCCGGTCTCGTACGACCTGTGCATGACCACCGTCCACGACTCGGCGGAGGCGCTGCGCGGCTACCAGGAGCATCCGGCGCACCTGGAGCTGGCCGGCTGGCTGCGCCCCCGGCTGGCCGCGCGCGCCGTCGTCGACTACGAGACCGGCGGCTGAACGGTTCCACCGCGCGTAACCCGTCGAAGCAGGCGCCACCGGGGCAGAGGGCGGCGCTGACGAAGTCGCCCGCCCGGCCCCTTACGGCGCGTCACCCGGCGGAACGGCGTCGAGCAGCGCCGCGAGCCGGGCCCGGTTCCCCACCCCGAGCTTCCCGTACACCCGGGCCAGGTTGTTGTTCACCGTGGCCACCGACAACCCCAGCCGCTCAGCGATCACCCGGCTGCTGTGATGCACGGCGAGCAACGCCACCTCCCGCTCCCGCCGCGTCAGCACCGCCGTGACGTTCTCATGATTGAGCAGCGGCGTGACGGCCCCCTCACACCCGGCCCGCAACGCCGCCGCCCGCTCCGCCGCCATCGCCGCCCTCGCCGCCAGCCCCGCCTGCCGGTAGGCCCGCACCGCCCCCGTCGCCACCTCGGCGGCCAGCAACTGCTGCCCGAGCCGCACCAGCGAGTCGGCCGCGGCCGACAGCACCTGCCCGTCGCCGTGCCTGAGCCCGCCGGCCGCCGCGGCCAGCGCCCCGCTGAACGGCGTGCGCAGGACGCCGTCGAGCTCGTCGAGCCGCCGGCACTCGCCGTTCCCGCCGAGACGCAGCACGTCGTACCGGGCGGACGCCTCCACGGTGGGCAGGCCGAGGCCGCGCGCCAGGTCGGCGGCGTACGCGGCGGTGTGCGTGGCGTCGGTGAGCCGCCCTTCCGCCGCCAGCGTCCAGGCACCGGCCAGCACCGTCCACGGCGCGAACAGCCGGTTGGCGTCGTTGCCTGTCGCGTCGGCGCGCTCCATCCAGCCGCGCGCGCCGTCCCCCGCGCCGCCCAGCGCGGTGGCGGCGGCCAGCCCCGCCAGGAACAGGTGGGTGAGGCGGAAGGTGTCGCGGCCGTCGAGCGCGCTGACGGCCTCCCGCAGCGAACGCCCGGCGCTGTCCGGCCTGCCCTGGGCGTGCTCCACCAGCCCGCGGAGCCCGACGTGCCCGGCCGACATCATCGGGCTCTGCCCGGACAGCACCTGCCGGTACCCCTCGTCGGCGACCGTCCAGGCCGCGTCCAGCTCACCCATGGCCAGGTGGGCTAGCGACCGGGCGATGCTCAGCTCGACCACGCCCCACGGCAGCTCCGTCCGGCGCTCCTCGGCCAGGTGCTGGCCGCGCCGGTGATAGGCGGCGGCGTCCGCGGCCCGGCCGAGGAAACCGGCGGCGGCGGTGGCGGCGGCGGTGGCCCAGATGGCCGACTGCGCGCTCGCCGAGCGCGCGGCCAGCAGCCGCTCGGTGACCTCCAGTACGGCGGCGCAGCGGCCGTCGAACAGCAGGATCCAGGTCCGGATGCCCTCGGCCAGGTCCTCGCCGGGCAGGCCGCGCACCAGGTCGAGCGCCCGTTCCGCGGCGGGGGCGTCGCCGCTGCCCCAGTACAGGGTCTCGGCGCGGACCAGCGCCCACGCCGGCAGCTCGTCCCCGGCCGGCGGCTGCTCGCGCAGCACGGCCGCCGCCTCGGCGCTGCGACCCCGGTACTCCAGGACCCGCGCCAGCAGCGCGTCCGCCTCGACGCACGGCTCGGCCTGCCCGGCGGCCCGCGCCAGCCGCTCCGCCAGCGCCAGGTCAGCCCGGTCCACGGCCTGGCGCGCGCCCGTCCGCACGATGTCCGCGCGCGCCACCGCCCCGCCCTCGACCTGCCAGAGCGCGGCCCGCAGCAGGTCGTCGCGGCGGCGCAGCGGCGTCTCCAGCAGCGCCCCCGCCAGCCGCCACCACAACTGCCTGGCCCGGCCCGCCGGCAGCCCGGCGCGCAGCACCTCGCCGTAGAGCGGGTGCGCCAGCCGGAGCTGCACGCGCTCGCCCGCCCGCTCCGACACGGCCAGCCCGTGCGCCTCCGCCTCCTCGATCGCCGCCGCGTCCACCAGCCGCTCCAGCAGCGCCAGCGGCAGCGGCTCGCCGCACGCCAGCAGCTCCAGCACCAGCGGGGTGCGCGCGCCGAGCGGGCGCAGCCGGTCAGCCAGCAACTGCTGGACGGCGCCGCGCGGCCGGAAATGCCCCGCCAGGTGCCACACGCCGTGCCGCCGGTGCAGCGCCTGCCCGGCCACGGCCGCCGACAGCAGCTCGCGCAGCGCCAGCGGGTTGCCCGCCGCCAGGTCGCGCAGGCGGCGGCGGGTGACCCCGTCCACGTCGCCGTCCAGCGTGTGGTCCACCAGCCGGTCCACGGCGGACGCGGGCAGCGTCCCGAGGTCCAGCCACGGCGCCTGGCCGTCCTTCCACAGCGCCGTGATCGTGTCGGGGACGGGCTCGCCCGCCCGGCAGGTCGCCACCACGAACGCCAGGTGCTGGGCGGCGAGATGGCCGATCAGCGCGGCCGATCCGGTGTCGAGCAGGTGCGCGTCGTCCACCCCGACCACCACGCGCCGGTCCCTGCCGTGCTCCCGCACCCGTGCCGCCGCCGCGGCCAGCACCGGCAGGCCCTCGCCGTCGGGGACTTGTCCGGCGGGGAGCAGGCCCGCTACGGCGGCGAACGGGATCGCCGCCAGGGAGGCCGTGGCCGCGACCCACTCGGTGTGGCAGCCCAGCGTCTCGGCCAGCGCCAGCATCTCCCTGGCCAGGCGGGTCTTGCCGATGCCCGCCTCACCGCAGATCACGATCCCCTTCGCACTCCCGCCCCGCGCGCCACCGCCCTGTGTGCCGCCACCCTCGGCGCCGCCCCCTCTCGCGCCGCCCGGCCCCAGGCATGCCCGGATCGTGTCCAGCTCCCCATCCCGCCCCACGAACGGCCAGCTCCCCATGAGCCCTCCTCGACCGCATCGGTGTGGGCAATTCGCCGGACGGCGACCGGCGGATGACACCCTCCGGTGACCGGCTCAGGCACGATCCCGGCCGAGCGGCGGCCCGGCGGCGGCCCGGAGGCGGCGCCGCGGCGGCCCCGCGGCGGCGCGGCG